>JAYTCQ010000358.1:0-4029 GCA_043736395.1 Blastocatellia bacterium
ACTGGCGCCCTTACTGCGTGCGGGCTTCTGCATTGGCACGCTTTATTTCTTGAATGTCCGCAGGAACGCCACGATTGCCCAGCGCTCTTCTTCCGTATAAAGTTTTTTAGTCGCGGGATGACGATCACGATTGGTGGAGACTTTATAGAATAATTCTCCGTCTGTGTTCGCTTGTACCATTTCGCTGGCGAGGTTGGTGGATTGTTTCCATTTGGGATCGTTGAAGCCGCCGTTTCCTAACCCTTGCGCGCCGTGGCATTGTTCGCATTTGTACATATACAATTGCTTGCCCTGGCTCATCACTTCTTTCGTGATTTTCAGCGGATTGACTACATTTTTCGTTTCAGCGGGAGCTTCCCATTGTTGTTTGATTTTGCCTTCTACCACTTCTACGACAGGCGTCGGCGCGGGCGTCGGCGTTGGTTTCGCTTTGTCACCGGCTCCGAAATCAAAATTCGGATCAACCTTGCTGCCTGCCGGATTAGCTACGATGTGTTTCATGCTACTGGCGGGAGCAGGTGAAGCCGCTGGTGATTGAACTGGAATTGGTTGACTCTCGACAGGTAATTGACGTGTTGCCTCAACGGGTGGCGGTGAATTTGGATTTACCTGCGCAACCTGAACTACATCAGGATTTTTATTGCAGGCAAAAAAAGTAGCACAGGCGGCTAATGTTAAGCACATGCCTGTTCTGGCGATTCGGTTGGCGAGTTTTAAATGCATAAATATTGATGTTCTCCGTGTGAGATTTGTGAGGGGCAGAAATCAAATATAACGCGGGGCGATGATGAAATAATTGGTGAATCGTTGCAAAACTTTTCTGACAAAATTTACAACGAGGTCGCAGCCAATCCGGCAGCGGCGGCGAAGCGATTGAATGGCGTGGAAGGTTCCAGCGACAACCCCAGCGAAGCCGGAGAAAGTTTTTGCGGATGATCTTGCAGTGAAGAAGCCAACGCCTGAGAAAACACTACTTGTTCGTTCGGCTCGCCGATTACCAACATGTTTTTTAAGCTTTGCGATGGCGCGTATTTGTCTTTGTAAAAAATCATCAGGCGATAAAATTCGTCTTCACGTTCGTTCAGTTCGCAGGTGATTTCACGGATCAATAATGGCTCTTCGCCGCGGACGATTACGACTACGAAGCCGTTGGGGTTCACGCTGACTAAAACCTGATCCTGATCGTCATCCAGTTGATTTCGAAGCAACCATTGCGCTTCTCCGATATGCTGTGGCAGCACGACGCCGGCGTGCCATCCAAGCTGCTCAAGCAATCGCTCATACTGCTGAATGATATGGAAATTCACCGCAGAAACTAGCCAGCGCGGTTGTCCGCCTTCCATACTCAGCTCTTGAAAGTCCATTCGCATTTCTGAAGCTTTGATATTCGTCGTCCGGGTCATTTTCCATTCGATCATCTGCGTTAATTCGGTGTGTGTAGTTGGTTTATGATCAAGACTGACGACAAGACTCCGCGCGCTTCCTTCCGGTAAGGAAAGCGATAAGCTAAGTTTTTTTCCAAATCCTGCCTGCTCCGAAATATTGCGCAGCAGGTCAATGAATTCAACTTCACTTTTAATATTAGGTTCGCTTAAAGAGGGAACTACTAAACCTTCGCGAAAGTTCTGGACGCCGAGTTTTTTAGGAATCAGATTGCCGCCGCGCTTGTGCATTTCAACCAGCGCCACATGGGAAGAAGTGATGGCTAAAGAAATATGCGGCATGGTCGGAGCTGAAAGGAAGTTCCAGATAGAAGTAAACATAATTGAGTTAGTTTCAGTACCACCTGCGGTAGCGGGTGGAATTGAAAAATCTGCCACCTGCTACCGCAGGTGGTACTGACTTAAAATTCGGAATAAGCGCGACCGTCCGTGGCAGTCCCTGAAGCTCCGCTGCGAACATTTTCAATGCCGGGCTGACCGCCGGGTTTGATGGGTTCGCTGCCCATTTCGATTTGCCATTCGGCTGCTTCGTCAATCGGGTCTTTAGGAATTGCGCGCAGGTATTTGGCGGTGACCAGTTCTTCAAGCGATTGCGGCGCTTTTTCTTTGTCCGTGATGTAATTGTCGATTGCGTTACGCATTTCCGTTAAGTCCTGCATCAGCACGACCTCTCTGGCGTGACGAATGTGGGTCATGAAAACCGGTAAGGCGACCGTCACCAGAATCGCAATAATCGTCATTACAATAACTAATTCAATCAACGTGAAGCCGTTATTTTTGCGGCGATGAACGGTTTTGAAATTTGTGAATTGCATATTACCAATCTCTATACTTAGTGCCATTCAATGCGGCTTCCGGGCTTTTGCTGTACACATCAAATATGTTTTGCCCGCCCCACGATCCATCGGTTTCTTTGGGATCATCCTGAATTGATTTCAATCCCCATTCCGATTTACCGGTCATCGGATCAACTGGCATACGCCGTAAAAATCGAAGACGTTGATTCGTCGTGGGTGATTTCGTCCCTTCGACTAAAATATCCAGATTCGGCGGATAGCAGTTATCGGCAATCGGGTCTTTGCGATCAAGCGGCGCGATTTGTTGCGCGTCGCAGGCGCGTTTGTATTTATCAATCGCTTGCCGAATGTCACGGAGATTTCGTTTGAGTTCCATCTCACGTTGCCGCTTCACCGTACTGCGTGTAATTGGCACAGCAGCCCCAACCAGAATGGCCAGAATCGTCAGTGAAATTATTAATTCGAGCAGAGAAAATCCCTGCGATTTAGTCTTCATAATTTATTACTTCTCGTTGAGTCTGGAAATCGTTTCGCGGCTGATTTCCAACTGCGCTGGAGAAATACTAAATGTTGGGCTGGGTAAGTTTCCAGCCAGGAACTTAGTCTCTTTCGCATTGAAGGCAATGGTTGTCGCGCCTGGAGCCAAAGCTTTAAATTCAAGAATTAATAATCGTCCATCGGTTAGGACTGGCGAACGGCTCTCGCTGGACTGTTGTAATGTCACGAATAAATCGCCGTTTTTTTCCAGATGTGTAATGTCTGGGTTTTTGCCCATCAAGCCGCCATCACGGACAGATTTCAATTGCAACAAAGTCGAATCAAAATTTAATCCGATGTTAGCTCCGGTTACTTTTGATTTACCGTCAACTGCAACGACGACGATGAAAGATTCTCCGACGGAGGTTTTATTTTCCTTCAGCCGAAGTGTTAGTCCGACCAGCGGGTCAGCACCGGATGGAACTTCAGTTTTCGTCTCAACCTTGCTCATTTCTTTTGGTTCAGACTGAGCGGATTGATTGGACTCACCTTTTGGTTTGTTAGGAACAATTGGGAGAATACGCGGACGCATTTCCCTTTCAGGTGTCACCGCTTCAAGTGGCGCCTGATTAATTGCCTCCTGAGCCTGTGGTCTGACGGCTTTGGCGCGGGCTTCATCAACCAATTTTTTCTGCTCGGCAGTCATTGACGCAGAGCGAATAACCGGACGTTGCTCGACGAATTGTTCAAGCGAGTTGGCTCCGAGGGATTGATCTTCGTTTTGCTGTAAAGCCTGCTGCGCCGGTTCAATTCGCTTCGGTTGTAAAACGGGAGCTGGAGCAGGTTGAGGAATGTTCGCCGCCGCATTATTTATCATTGGCGCAGTGGGTTGCGGATTATTCACCGGAATAATCGAAGGTTGCGTCAGTGTTGTCTCCGCTGCCACCTGCGTTGGAGCTGGTGCGGGAGTGGGCTGACCAGCGGCGATGATGCGACGATCCTGATCATCATCATCCTGCGCGCGCATCAGCACTTGTTCGACGCTGATCGCATTGCCAAGTCCGGTTCCACTTTCTTTGGCCAGATGATCTTTGCGCTCAATTTGCGGAGCGCGAATGATGTGCGGCGTGACCGTGATCACAATGTCGCTCATGCTAGTGGTTTCGTTCGGAGTCGTAATAAAACGTCCGAGAATCGGAATCATTCCAATGACCGGGATTGTTTTTCGACCGTCGTTTTTGGTTTGTTGCTGGACGCCAGCGACGACCGCTGTCCGACCGTCAAGAATGCGGGAAACTGTTTGCAATTTACGT
>JAYTCQ010000359.1:0-12227 GCA_043736395.1 Blastocatellia bacterium
TTTGAGACAGGATTGGCAAGATTTGCTCAGGATTTACAAGAAAGGGTTTTAACTTGTGTATCTTGAAAAAAATCCTGTTAATCCTGTCTAAGAAAAAACAAAAGCCTCCTGCAATCAAAGACGCGGAGGCAACGGTTCATTAGCAGTTTTAAAAGTGGAGCAAGTCGCCAGAAATCGCCACGTATGAATTGTCAGAGAATGGAATCTAATCCGAGCAAGGTTGAGAGTCAAGTTATAAGGAGATTGAAAAATTGAGTAAGAGGGTGAAAATGGCGGAGATAGAAGGATTCGAACCTTCGGTAAGGCTTTACACCCTACAACGGTTTAGCAAACCGCCGCCTTAAGCCACTCGGCCATATCTCCGCACAGCGAGCGTAAGTATCTTGATTTTAGGGCGAGCTGTCAAGATTCAAATCGGTAGATTCGCCAAAACTATTTTTCCTCTGTATACTCCACACGTTTTCAATGCGCTGAGCGGTTCTCGCTAGCGCAATCGTTTCAACTAAAATTCGACAACTGCTTGCGTTACGAAGAGACGCAAAACAACCATCAATAACAGGAATTTCCTATGCACCCGACTTGGATTGATTACACAATTATTCTTATTTATTTTGGTTTTGTCCTCGGCATTGGCTTCGTGCTAAAAAATCAGATGAAGACCAGTAATGACTTTTTTTTATCGGGGCGTTCAATGCCGGCGTGGATTACGGGACTCGCCTTTTTGTCTGCGAATCTCGGCGCGCAGGAAGTTATCGGGATGGGCGCGAGCGGGGCGAAGTACGGGATTATGACTTCGCATTTTTATTGGATTGGCGCGGTTCCGGCAATGCTCTTTGTCGGGATTTTTATGATGCCGTTTTATTACGGCTCTAAGGCGCGTTCCGTTCCCGAATATTTGAAAATGCGCTTCGATGAAAAGACGCGCGGATTGAATGCGATTTCGTTTGCGGTGATGACGATTTTTTCTTCGGGCGTTTCGATGTACGCGATGGGGAAACTGCTGCAATTATTGCTCGGCTGGGATTTCAATGCGGCAATCTTAATTTCAGCACTGATCGTTTTGGCATACACATTTCTCGGCGGATTGACTTCGGCGATTTACAACGAAGTACTACAATTTTTTCTCATTGTGCTGGGCTTTATTCCTCTCGTATTTCTGGGCTTGCGCGATGTTGGAGGATGGGGCGGATTGCAATCACGATTGACTAATGAGATGACGCATTCGTGGCAATACCTCGGCAGCACCAGTTCAAATCCAATGGGTGTCGAATGGTTCGGGATGATAATGGGCCTCGGATTTGTCTTGTCGTTTGGATATTGGTGTACAGATTTTTTAGTCGTTCAACGCGCGATGGCCGCGGATTCGATGACTTCGGCGCGACGGACTCCGTTGATTGCGGCGTTCCCGAAAATGCTGTTTCCGTTTTTGGTAATTTTGCCAGGAATGATCGCCGGAGTCGTCGGTTCGGCTTCGACGAAAGTAATGACGACAACAGGCAATGCAACAGAAATTCGGACGACGGATGGACGGGTGATTTCTTCGGGTGCACCAACAGCAACTTTCTCTGGTACGACTCCGGCGCAGGCTGAAGTTCCGGGTGCGAAGGGCAAAGGAATTATTCCGGCGAAAATTAATGAAGAAACGAAACAGCCCATCGTCGGCAAAGATGGAAAAGTCGAACTTGATTATGATTTGGCGACTCCGATGATGTTGGTGCATTACTTTCCCACGGGATTATTAGGGATTGGATTGTGTGCGTTGCTGGCCTCGTTTATGTCGGGGATGGCAGGGAATACGACGGCATTTAATACGGTGTGGACGTACGATATTTATCAGAGTTATCTCAACAAAAATGCTTCGGATGCGCATTATTTGTGGATGGGGAGAATGGCGACAGTCGGCGGCTTGGCAATCTCAATCGCGGCGGCGTATTTAGCGAAGCAATTCAATAACATTATGGATGTTTTGCAATTGGTTTTTGCGTTCGTGAATGCGCCGTTATTCGCGACGTTTATGCTCGGAATGTTCTGGAAGCGGGCTACCGCGAATGGTGCATTTTACGGCTTGTTAGCGGGGACTTTGGCGGCGGCAGGGCATCACGGATTGACGTTGCCGATTGGTTCAACTGCGGGAGTCAAAGGCGGATTTTTTGGTTCGATTCTGCACACGTACCCAAGTGAAATGGCGCAGAATTTTTGGACGGCAATTTGGGCCTGGACGACGTGTTTTGTGGTGACCATTGTTATTTCCATGCTGACGAAACCAAAGGCTGATGAGGAGCTGGAAGGACTGGTGTATTCACTAACGCCGAAGCCAAAAGATGAAGGTCTGGTGTGGTATCAGCGTCCGGTAACTTTGGCGTGGATTGTGATGGCGATACTCGTTGGGCTGAATGTTATTTTCTGGTAATTGCGAGTAATTGTACGGTGAACTGTTAGTTCGCCGTTTACACGTGAACTAACAGTTCACGCGACAGAGGAAAAATATGGGTTTGGATATTCGAATTCCGATTGGCTTAATGTTTACTATTTTTGGTGTCTTGCTGGCGGGGTATGGCGCGGCTACGAACGGCAATGCGATGTATCAGCAACATTCGCTGGGTCTCAATATGAATTTATATTGGGGGTTGGCGATGCTGGCATTTGGGGTATTTATGCTGGTACTGGGAAGGAAAACAAAGTCGTAATTGAAGGAAGCGTAAGTGTCCCTTTTAAGCTTACAAAAAGTACTCAGGACGCTTGCGCTTTTCTAAGAGTGGGAAGCTTCCATTTCCATGACGGAAGCTTTACAGACGCGATTGCGGCCTTCTTTTTTAGCTTGATATAAAGCTGTGTCAGCTGCTTGCAATAGTAGTTCGGGTTTATCTCCGTGATTAGGAAAAGAGGCGACGCCAATACTTGCACTTAACCTGATGTCACCGATCAAACATTGATTAATCGCCTGACACCAATGCTCTGCCGCCGCTGCTGCTCCATCCAAGGTCGTTTGCGGAAGGATGAGCGCAAATTCTTCACCGCCAAAACGTGTCGCAATGTCTACACGACGAGATTGAGTTGAAAGAATGGCTCCAGTTTTACGGATGGCCTCATCCCCGGCTAAATGCCCCATGTTGTCGTTAATCCGCTTTAAAAAATCAAGGTCAACAATCACCAGAGATAATTGCTGGTTATAACGGCTGGCACGTTCACATTCAAGCGCGAAAGTCTCATCAAAATAACGCCGATTGTGCAGACCGCTCAGAGCATCACGAACGGATTGTTCCTGAACTTTGTGATGCAGTTTCGCATTAGCAACGACAACAGAGACCTGCTGTGAAATTGTATTGAGCAACTGAATTTCAGTATCGCTCCAGGTTCGCGTGACATCGCACTGATGCAAGCCAATGTCGCCGAACCATTCATCCCGCTGGATCAGCGGTTCACTGAGGATTGATTTGACGTCAAAGCCATCAGCCAGAATTTTAGTTGATAGCCGGTGATCGGTAAGACTGCTTTGACTTAAGTCCGAAGCCACCCAAGAGCTGTTATATGAGGCTTCTGATTCGTCTCCGCCAGTCTCAATGGGGAAAGACATATGCTCCATCGAGGAAATATTTTTGGCGTAGTCTTCACTGACAATCGTCAGCGTTTCTGTGCTTCGATCAACTAAACGAATGACCGAACGAGAGGCTCCGAAAAGCTGACGGAGCGGTTCTGCCGCTTCACTTAAAATAGTTTCGATTTCGAGTGAAGACGTCAATGAACGGAGCAGGCGATTGATTAATTGCTGATGATCTATGCTGCGACGAAGCTGAATATTAGCGTTTTCGATGGCTTGATGTCCTGCTGTTAACGACGCTTCCAGATCAATGACACGTTCTCCCGCACGGAGGCGCGCGTAAAGCTCAGCGCTGTCAAAAGGTTTGGTAATAAAATCGTCCGCGCCGGTATTCATCCCTTCCACGAGTTCACTTTTTTGACTTTTTGCGGTCAGCAGAATGACATAGGTATAGCGTCCACTGGAGCTTTTGCGAATGCGGCGGCATAGTTCCAGCCCATCTGCGCGAGGCATCATCCAATCCGTGATGACCAGCGGGTACGGCTCTACGGAATAGAGTTCCCACGCCTCTTCACCATCTTTGGCTCTGATGATTTCGTAGCCCCATCGTTGTAATGTTCTTTCCAGCACCAATCCTGAAATAGGATCATCTTCGGCTATGAGTACTTTCATGCTGTGTATATCACCTTCCTAAGTGTCATGCTCACCTTTTCAAATTCAATCTCAGCTTTGAGCGCGAGATTTGCTGCATCTTCATAACAACCTGCCATTGCGCGTCCCTCAATTTGTGAAAAGATTTCCTGAAGTTTTAATGCGGTAATATTCCCTGAAGCGCCTTTTAAACTATGAGCTTCACTGCGAATCTCAGCGACATTTTTTTGTGTAATTGAATTTCTCAAACGAGTAATTCGTGGTGGGGTATCGCTTAGATATAGCTCGACCAATTCTGTTAGAAAGTCAGGATCGTCACCAGTTAGTTTTCGTAATGCTCGCAAATTGACAGAATGTGGTTGTGCGGCAGCTGTTTCTATTGTTACTGGCGCAAGTTTAGTTTCTATTTTTAAAGTAGAGTCCACCTTCACGCCATTACGCCACTGCTCAATCACATCAATCAAAATATCAACTTTAAGTGGCTTGGTGATGTAATCGTTCATGCCAGCCGCGAGACATTTTTCACGATCTCCTGCCATGGCATGCGCCGTCATTGCAATAATCGGGATATTTTTATGTTCTGGCATCGAACGAATTTTTGCCGTAGCCTCAAACCCGCTCATGACAGGCATCTGAATATCCATCAGCACCAGCTCATAAGTGGATGCGGGGCTTTCAGCTATTTCCTGACAGGCCTCAAGTCCATTATTAACAGCCACCACCTGATGACCATTTTTTTGTAAAAGCTTGACCGCCAGTTTTTGATTAACGACATTGTCTTCCACTAATAATATTCGTGCTGAAGAATGCAATGTTTTCAACGTTTCAGGTTGGGTGGTTGTCAGCGCAATCGCAGGTTCTTCAATTGTCAGTTCGTTAATCAGATCAAAGAGCTGTGATTGTTTGATGGGTTTGGTGAGGAGTGCTGCGACTCCGGCTTTTCGCAGCACCGGATCATCCTGTCGAAGCCTCATGGAAGTCAGCAACATAACAATCGTTTTTTTGATATTTTCGTTGGCTTTGACTAAGCGTGCGACTTCGATGCCATCCATTTGAGGCATTTGCATATCGGTGAGCAGCAGGTCGTATGGGCTGCCTTGACTGGCCGCTACGCGCATCATTTCTAGGGCTGTAATCCCATTGCTGGCAACATCAGGCTCACAGCCAAAACTACGGAGCATCTTTTCAAGAATGATCCGATTGGTTTCATTGTCATCAAGAACAAGAATCCTGATCTGATCAATTTGTGCTTGAATTTTTTGTGGCTCACAGGGAGCGCAGCGAAACAATTCCAAAGTAAACTCGAAAATGCTGCCTTCACTAACTTTGGTCGTGACTGAAACATTTCCGCCCATCATTTCGACAAGTTGCTTGCAAATCGCTAAGCCAAGACCCGTCCCACCATATTGTCTGGTCGTAGAACCATCTGCCTGTGAGAAACTTTCAAAAATATAGTTAAGTTTATCCTGAGGAATTCCTATCCCGGTATCACGGACAGAAAAACGAATTTTGGTGATCTCATCATTAAATGATTCAATTTTGGAGCATAAGACCACTTCGCCTTTTTCAGTAAACTTCAAAGCGTTACTGACAAGATTAATCAGCACCTGCCGAATGCGGTGAGGATCGCCGCGTAAGTTGCCAACTGTGCCGATTTGCTCAGGTTTATCAACGTAACAAATCAGTTCGACATCTTTTTCTTCAGCGCGATGACTGAACATATCAGCCAGATTTTCGATTAGGGTATAGAGATCAAATTCGATTTCTTCGAGATCAAGTTTACGCGCTTCGATTTTGGAAAAATCGAGAATATCGTTGACTAAAGTTAAGAGCGAATCAGCGCAGGTTTGAATGGAAGAAATATATTCATACTGCTCTTTATCAAGCATGGTTTCGCGCAACAAATCGCTCATGCCGATGATCCCGTTCATCGGAGTCCGAATTTCGTGGCTCATGTTCGCCAGAAATTCGCCCTTGGCCTGCGCGGCATCACATGCCGCATTTAAAGCCTGATCCAATTCAAGATTTTTTAGCTCAAGTTCTTTCGTGTACTGATGGAGTTGTTCGTCGAGATGTTTTTGCTGGGTAATGTCCTGCACTTGTGCAATGAAATACAGGATTGCCCCCTTTTCGTCTCGTACTGTAGCATTACTTACCTTTGTCCAAAGGTAGTGACCTGCTTTGCTCCTGATACGCTTTTCAATCGTGTAAGAAAGCTGACCGCTGGTGAATTTTTCATATGCCAGAGCCTTTTCATCATTCCAATCCTGCGGGTAAGTAATTTCGGCTACGTTGTAGGTCGTCAATTCAGTTTTTGAAAATTCCGTCATGGCGCAGATGGAATCATTGACATCGAGTATTTTTCCGTCTGGAGAACACATCACAATGCCCAGCGCAGCGGAATCGAAAGCTAAACGAAAACGCTTCTCCGATTCCATTAACGCTTGCTGCGCGAAGCGGCTTTCTGAGATGTCGCGCACTGAAGTAATAACAACTTTTCGACCCTGAAAGATTTCGGATTTATTACAGATTTCAGCTGGAAAGCTGGTGCCATCTTTTTTTACTCCGACTAATTCAAAGGTATTATTTTTTAAATGCGCAGAACCGCGCAGGTCTTTGGCAACAAGGTTGATGACCTCTGTATTAATGAGTTCTTCTTCCTTATAGCCAGTCATGGCAAGGACTGCTTTATTGGCGTGAATAATTCGTCCGTTATCGTGAACCAGCAGCCCTTCGAATGTAGATTCAGATAAAAATTTAAACCGCTCGCTCTCTTTGGCTGTCTCTGTTGCCACTTCGAGTTGTTCTTTTTGTAATTCGTACCGGCTAATATATTTTCGCCGCAGTAAATGCGCCAAGCCTCCGACTGCGCTGGACATGCAGATCAGAAACGAATAATGAACCAACTCTGCGCCGGAAATTGAAATCATTGAAACGGCTGCGATCCACGCCAGGGCAGAACTGACGTAAGTGAAAATCAGCCAGCGTGCGGACAACAGAGTACAACCGGAAAAAATAATAACGAGGGCAATGTTGGTTGATTGCTTGGGATCATTGGTAAGCGTGAGGTGAAGGGCGCTATTAAAAAGCAAGATTGAGGATAAACAGGCGGCTACAAAATGCGATTTATGCTCAGCAATTTTTTGCTGAGAAGTTAGCCAGACAATGAAAACCGCGAAGCCACAGGTCGCAATTCCCAGGCCGCCCATAATGTAATTAACTGGCAATGGAAGAACCAGGAAATGGGCGATAGAAAGAAAGATATGTGCAACGGAAATCCACTTTGCAATAGGGCTAAGTTGCTCAGTCGCAACTTGATCTATTGCTTTCATCACACGCTCGGTGTTTGTTGAATTTAAGGTGCTTGTTTTTTCCATCTCAAACTAAGCGGGAACCAGGAAGTACCTGACTTGATAGTTAGAGGGTTGTTTTTGTAAGTAATAAAAGTGGAAAAAAACGAATTCGTGGGCCGAGATTCGAGGAAGGCTAAATATAGCACAATTCATTAAATGTGATGAAAATAAAAATTTAGCGGCGTTTGGAATGTAATTTGGGACGCGATTTTGGCGTTGATTTTCCTCTGGTTTGCTTAATGGAAGTGACTGAAAAATCTACCAGATGACGATCAACATTCACTCGGTCAATGCGGATTTTGACACGGTCGCCGAGCTGGAATTTTCTTTTCGCACGTTGCCCAATCAACGCCTGACGACGGGCGTCATATTCATAATAATCATCTGTCAGCGAAGACATTCCGACTAAACCTTCGACATACATTTCATCCAATTCGACGAAAAATCCAAATTCTTTGACGTTGACAATCACACCGTTGAATTCTTCTCCGACGTGACGCGAGAGCAATGCTGCTTTGCGCCAATCTTCGAGTTCTCGTTCGGCTCCGTCAGCTGCACGTTCGCGTAAGCTGGATTCTTCCGCCATCGCTTCTAATTCAACTTTCGGAATTGCCACAAAAGAATTGCGCGGAGCCTGTTTCGGAATCGAGGCGCTGTCTCCCAAAGTTTCAGATTTGCTCAGCAAAGCCCGCAAAATCCGATGCACAATCAAATCAGGGTAGCGTCGAATCGGCGATGTGAAATGCGTATACACCGGCGCGGCTAAGCCAAAATGTCCCGCGTTATTGGCGGCATATCGTGCCCGCTGTAACGAACGCAGCATCGCATAAGATAAAACTTTTCCTTCCGGTTTGGTTTCGAGAATCCGCGAAAGTTTTTGATAATCCTGCGGCTTGGCACCTTCGACTGGAAAGCGATAGCCGTACGATGAAGCGAGCAAAGCAAATTCGGCGATGCGTTGCGGTTCCGGCGCTTCGTGAATTCGATAAATCGAAGGCACGAAAAGTTTTTCCATGTTACCCGCGACACATTCATTGGCGAGCAGCATAAACTCTTCGATGATGCGATGCGCGATGTTGCGTTCGGCTTTGACGACGCTGTTAATTTCACCTTCTTCATTGAATTGAAAAACGGCTTCCGGCAAGTTGAAATCAATCGCACCACGCGTCTCTCGCATCTTCATCAAAATTCGGGCGAGTTGTTCCATGCTTTGAAAAAAGCCAATAAAATCAGCATATTTTTTACTGATCTCAGGATCGGTTTCAGTCAGAACTTTGTTGACATCGGTATAAGTCATGCGCTCATCGCTGCGAATTACGGATTCGCGCAATTGATAATTTACCACGCGACCTTGATGATCAACTTCCATCATTGCCGACATCGTGAGGCGATCCACTTTGGGATTCAGAGAACAAATCCCGTTCGAAAGTTTTTCCGGCAACATGGGAATAGCGCGTTCAGGAAAATAGACGGAAGTGCCGCGCAAACGTGCTTCTTCATTGAGCGCGGAGCCTTGCCGCACATAATGGCTGACATCGGCAATGTGAACGCCAAGCTGAAAATTTCCGTTTTCAAGTTTTTGCAAAGTAATTGCGTCATCGAAATCACGGGCTGTTTCTCCGTCAATTGTGACGGTCGTGATGCCGCGTAAATCGAGTCTGCCAACGCATTGTTCTTCAGTGACTTCATTTGGAATTGCTTCGGCTTCGGCGAGCACTTCTTCAGGAAAAACGTGGGGCAAATCGTGTTTGCGAATGATGATTTCGATGTCTACGCCGGGATCGTCGCTGAAGATGCCAAGCCGTTCTACGATGCGCCCCGCTGCCGGTTCGTGAGCATTGGGATAGCGGGTGATTTCCACGACGACGATTTTTCCTTCTTCTTCCCCGGAGTTGTCTTCAACATCAATATCAAACGAAAACTTTTCATCCAGCGATTCGACAAACGCCATATTTCGCAAGCGATGCAAGCGTCCGATGATGCGGAGTTTGCCGCGACTGAGAATTAATTCGACCTTAGCATTGCGGTCGTGCATCGGCGACCGATACACATAAACCACGACGCGATCACCGTCAAAAGCCCCATTCGTTTCTTTGACATCAACGCGAATTGAACCGCGCAACCGCTCATTTTCATCATCAGGAATAAAGCGAACATTTTTCGCGCGGCTTTGGCGCAAGGTTCCAATCAAGGCGCGGTTGGTGTCCGCCCATTTAAAATCGTGTCCCTGACGTTTGATGAGGCCGATGCCCTGCAATTGATTCAGAAGCTTATTCAACTGCTTCTGTGCAGTGCGATTTAACTTGAATTCGTGAGTGAGGTCGGTTAGTGACAACCCGTCAGGATTAGCCTGAAAAAGTGCGACGAGCTGCTGAGCATTTAATTCCTGCGCTTGGTTCATCCATAGACATTAGTTAGATTTTGCAGGAATGACAAGGGAGAGGAAGTCTGTAGAGTCATTGAGTCTTGAGTGTCTGAAGAAGATGTCGCGCGTGGAGCGGGCTGTTGACTCTCAAGACTTTAAGGACTCTACAGGCTCAATAGGCTCTACAGACACTTTTACTTGATTCGGTGAAGACAACACATGGACAAGCTGAAAACCTTCGTCGGCGAGCATTGGAATTGAGGTTTGTAATTCCTGAAATTGTTCAGCGATGATTTCAGCAGGGACGACACGATGCGTACGCTGTAAATTTTGTTGGAGGCAAAATTCCAGCGCAAAATTCAAGACAATCGCTATCGCCGGAACATAGTAAGATTTCGCTAAATCCAATAATGGCTGGCGCGATGTAGCTTTCACGTTCGTAGCGTCAATCACGGTGAGTTTGCCCAGAGCTAATCGTTTCGCCACCAGCCAATGCAAAAGCTCAAACGCCTCCTGATTCACACTCTGATCATTTTCATCATCACAAATCAAAGCGCGGCAAAAATCCGAAGAAACAATTTCAGTGGCAGCAAAATTTTGTTTGGCGAACGTAGATTTTCCCGAGCCGGAAATTCCAATCATCACGACAAGTGAATTGTTGGGAATAATAATTTTCATCACGAATATTTATCAAAAAATTAATTTCTGCACCACGAAAAACTATACTCCACGGTTGATTATTTATTGTTAGTGTAGAAGCGTATCTAACGCTGTGAATTATTGCTAATTGGCTATCATTCGATTTATTCTGACTGCATCAATTCCGAAAAAATCTGGAGGGAAAAAATGAAACGAAGAGATTTTATTGCCAGCAGTCTGACCACAGCTGCGGCGACCACGTTAATCAATCCGAATTTGAATGCTACAACACCCGCGCCGAAGAATAATTTCAAATTGAACTATGCGCCGCATTTTGGCATGTTCAAAAATCATACAGGCGATGATTTCATTACGCAGTTGCAGTTTTTTAAAGATCAGGGCTTCAATGCCATCGAAGACAATGGGATGCCGCAGCGCTCCATTGCCGATCAGGAAAAAATTGGCAAGGGTCTTGCCGACCTGAATATGACGATGGGAGTCTTTGTGGCGACAAAAGATTTCGCCAATCCGACGTTCGCCGTGACGACATGGAAGCCGGAATTGCGTGAACCAATCCTGAAAGAAATCCGCGACGCCGTTGAAATCGCCAAACGCTGCAACGCGAAGTGGTGTACGGTGGTGCCAGGTTGTCATGATGAAAAATTGGATTGGGATTATCAAACCGCCAGCGTGATTGATATGTTTCGCCGCTGCGCTGAGATTTACGAGAAGGCCGGGTTAGTAATGGTGATGGAACCGCTCAATACGCGCAACGATCATCCTAAACTTTTCTTAACGAAGATCTCGCAAGGCTACGCGATTTGCCGCGCAGTCAATTCGCCTTCGGTAAAAGTTCTCTACGATATGTATCATCAGCAAATCACGGAGGGAAATATTATCCCGAATATTAATCTGGCGTGGGATGAAGTCGCGTATTTTCAGGCTGGCGATAATCCTGGACGAAAAGAACCAACGACCGGCGAGATGAATTACCGCAACATTTTCAAGCACCTTCACGCCAAAGGCTTCAAAGGCGTAGTCGGAATGGAACATGGCGTCCTGAATAATAAAACCAAAGAAGGTGAAATGGCTTGTATTGAAGCTTATAAATGGAGCGATAATTTTTAGGCTGTCACCACCTGCACCAATAAAAAATGAGCTGGACAAATAATGCAGAATCGCATTGTCTATCCGGCTCATTTTTATGGGAATCAGTCCGCGATAATTTTGTTGTCAGTTGATGTGTAGGTGATTTCGTTTATAAATCGTTAGGATGAACGAGGCTGAGGTTCATAAAAGATTTAAAATCGTCAGTATTGAATGTAAGCAAATGCGTGACGCCGTGCGCCAACATTACGGCAGCAAGACGCGCGTCATGCGTGCGGCGACCTTTGATGTCGTACTGAGAAACCAGCGAAAGCCAATGTTTTAAAACCTCTGGCGAATCCTCAAGTAAAATGAACCGACTTAAAATTTGTTCTATTTGTTGTTTCGTTGCTTGTGTGTCCCAATCAAGGCCGTTCACCTTTGCGGGACGCGTAGCAACCGACCAGAACTCGATTAAATTCTGAGCCGTAACGCAAATAAGTACCTAAGCAAAATTAATCTGGTATTTTGAGCCAACCTCGACTAATACTTTTTTCAAGGCACGGTATAAGGTTTGACAAGACTCGTAAGCCGA
>JAYTCQ010000360.1:0-11622 GCA_043736395.1 Blastocatellia bacterium
TTGCAAAGATGATGTGCTCGCACGCGGTGCTGAATTTTTGGACAAAGAACTGGTCGAAGAAGAAAACAATTTCGATCAGCAGGCATGGATGTTGCACGCGCTCGCAGCACATCACGCGACGGCGAAAAATCCCATCTCCAAATTTCAGCAAACTGCGTTCGATAATTTGTGGAAGAACCGCGAAAAATTAAATGCTTATACGCGGGCTTTGCTGGTACTATCAGCATACAATTTCGGCTTCGCGGACAAAGCAAAAATCCTGGTGCAAAATTTAGAAAACGGCGTGAAGCGCGATCTTTTCCCAGACAATTCCATCCTGATGAAACTGAGTAAAGAAGAAGCACAAGAATCCGATTTGCGAAAACTGGGTACAGCTCATTGGGGCAACGACGGAATTTATTATCGCTGGTCAGATGGCGGCGTAGAGGCTACGGCGTGGGCTTTGCGTGCATTGCTGGCGATTGATCCGGTCAATAAATTGATTGAGCCAACGACAAATTGGCTGATCAAAAATCGGCGCGGCGCGCAGTGGAGCAATACGCGCGACACGGCGATGGTGATTTTGACGCTCAACGATTATTTGCGCGTGAGCGGCGAATTGAATGCCGAGACTGAATACGAATTGCAGGTCAACGGGCAGGCTATTGCTACGAAAAAAATCACGGCGGCAGATGTCTTCAATGCGCCCAGCCAATTTGCGATCAAGCCTGAATTTATCAAAGACGGCGCGAACGAAATTCGCATTGCACGCAAAGGCGGCAAGAGTCCGCTGTACTTTGCGGCGAACGCACAATTTTTCAGCCGCGAAGAAAATCTCAAAGCCGCAGGCAACGAAATTTTCGTGAAGCGCGAATATTACAAATTGGTCGGACGCCCGACGTTGCTGAAAGGATACGTCTACGACAAAGTGAAATTGGTCGAAGGCGAAACCGTCAACAGCGGCGAGCGCATCGAAACAATTCTCACGATTGAGACAAAAAATAATTACGAATATTTATTATTTGAAGATTTGAAACCCGCCGGGTTTGAAGCCGTGCAAATACAAAGCGGACAACCTTTATTTGCAACTCAACTGAAAGAACGCGAAGTTGCAAATCTTGATTCCGCAATCCGCAATCCAAACTCCGCAATCCGCACTCGCTATATTTACCAGGAACTCCGCGACCGCAAAGTCGCGATGTTCATTGATCATTTGCCCGAAGGCGTGTGGCAAATTCGTTATGAAATGCGCGCCGAAACGCCAGGCAATTTTCACGCACTGCCCGTACTTGGTCACGCGATGTATGTGCCGGAAATTCGATGTAACGGGGAAGAGATAAGAGTTGTAGTGGAAGATAAAAAATAGACCGCGGATTGAGCGGATTTTGCGGGTTCACGCGGGTCTGAAAATTCAGATCGGCGTAGACCCGCCTGATCCGTAAAATCCGTGGTCTATTCTTTTTTAATCAACGTCGCCGTGATCGTCGCGCCGGAAGATTTCATTACTAATTTGACAGGCGTTTTCACTGCGTCATCTGTGACCCACATAAACAATTCGCCTTCGCGTGAACTCAATCTGCCGGGACCGAAAAGCTTGGGTTCGACTTTGATAGTTTTGAATTTGCCGAGGTCGAGCTGAATTTCTTCACGCCCGTAAATCACGATTTCAAACTCGCGACGTTCGCCTTCGTAAAGCAACGGAAATTTATAAACAGAATTTTCTTTCGCGTCCTGCAAACGCAATAAATAAAACGCCGAGAGCAAATCCTGCATCTCCGGTTCGAGTTTTGGATTTTTTTCGCGCGGCGGATTTTGCGGTTTGTCTACGTCAACGACGCGGTAATTCGCGATGAGCTTTTCGTAATCGAAAATGCCTGTTTGCAGGCGGTGGCGCTTGCTTTCATCGCTTTCGCGTAAGGTGGCGCGCGGCTTGAAATCTTTCGCATCCACTAATGTCTCAAAGCGATCATTGACGCTGAGACCGAAAATCTTGAGCAGCAAACCTTTCGTGATAAGCGTTGCTTTCAAGTGCAAAAATCTCTCATCGGCTGTAGGAGTGAATTCAAGTTTTTCAACTTTGGGTTGCGCGGCAACGCCGAAATTTTCAAACGTAATCGAACCTGCACTTAACGAAATCGGCAACCGCGTGAAGCGCAAATCGTATGTTAATTTTTCTCCGGACTTGAAGGGAAATTGTTTTGCTTCGCGGCGTAGTGAGTGAAGTTTCGGAGTTGCGGGCGCAGCGGGGACACGAGGTTTGGGTTTGCCGCAGGAGGTGATGAAGAGGGAGCAGAGAATTAGGGAGCAGAGAAAGAAGAAAATTCTAGGCGAAGTAATAATCATTCAATGAAACCTCAAAAAAATACACAGTTAATAGCAACCATAATACAACATCCTCAATGTTAATTTCAGAAGCAAACAGAAAAATGGGGGCAGAAAAAACTATAATTTTTTCTGCCCCCATTTTTCTGTCTGTAAAATTTTTACAAACTTTCCTTCACCAACACTCCAGATTTTCGTTGCTGCTTTGGCAATTTCGTCAGCCGCAAATCGGTAATTAATCCAAGCTGTTTCAGTGTCCAGATGCCGTACCAGTTCACGTCAATTTCGTACCACGTCAGCCCATGACGTGCGGCGGATGGATGCGCGTGATGATTGTTGTGCCAACCTTCGCCGTGGGAGATCAACGCTACCCACCAGCAGTTGCGCGAAGTGTCCTTCGTTTCAAAGCGGCGCGTTCCCCAAACGTGCGCCGCCGAATTCACAAACAAAGTCGCGTGTAACGCAAAAATTACGCGGAAGAAAATTCCCCACAGCAGAAAAGGCAATCCGCCGATAGCGAATAAAATCACCGCAAAAACAACTTGCAGCGCGATATGCCACTTCGTCAGCCAGCGATGAAACGGATCTGCGGTCAAATCTTTTACGCGATCCAATTCTTCGGGCAGGATGGTGTAAGGCGCAGTCCCGTTCAGAATCCAGCCCAAATGCGACCACCAGAAACCGTGCGAAGGCGAATGCGGATCGCCGTCTTGATCGGTATGCATGTGATGAATGCGATGCGTCGCGACCCACGGAATCGGCCCGCCTTCCAGCGCGAGCGTCCCCAGCAATGCCATCGAATATTCCACCCATTTCGGCGTCTTAAATCCGCGATGCGTGAGCAATCGGTGAAAGCCCATCCCGATGCCCAGGCTCCCCGTCGCCCACCATAAAAAAACAGCGAGACCGAAGGCCGACCACGTGAAATTAAATAACGCCGCGACCGCTCCCGCGTGCAGAAAAATCATCAGAGAAATCATCCACCAATTCAGCTTGTTGCCACGGTAACTAAGAGACGCATCTGTGCGCATTGAACTCCTTTTGAAAAACCTTTTTTGCCAATGATTGATTTATATCAGGTGGGAAAGAAGGGAAATTTGAAGAGCCGACGATCCAGGCGCAATCTTAACAAATGGAGGTGATTTTGTCTGTAATAGTTGTGTAATCTATTCGGCGAAATGTAGCAGATTAGTAATTGATAGAAAAAGAACGCACAAGGCAAACGCCATGAATACTGGGGATAAAGCGACAGGCTCACGAAGTCAGGGAACAGATATTAAGGATCACTCAGCCCGCGTTGCTGGATATACTTTGCAGCATCACTCTCGTCCAGTGCTGGGATTGGCAGGCGCCCTGACCGCCCTAGCAGAACGTTCCCAATCCCTCTCGACCATCGTCATCCGTTGGTTGTAGGTTCCAGCAACTATATAATTTTAGGTTGCTTACGTCTTAAATTGGCGCTGATGATACAGTGATGTTGTCAAAGGTGTGAAATCACAGGCGAAGGCTACCGATCAACCAGCGCGAAAGCCAGCGTCGTTCATCTTCAATATTGAGGTTTGGTTGGGAACCAGTCAGGCCGATCTGAATCAAGGTAAGGATCGCCGATTTTGTCGGTGCGATACTTTTCAAGCTTTTGGGACTGCAAAATCATACCCAAACCCATCCCCTTCGGCACAGCTATGCTGCCGCGTTCCATCTGATGCGGTGTGGCAACAATATCATCGGTGAGATTGGGATGCTGGTTGTCTACCGCCAGTATCAGGTTAGGGATTGATGCCGCGAGGTGCAGGTAAGCGGCAGTAGAAATGCCCAACTCAGCGCCGCTGTGAAAAGTAACAGGAATGCCCGCAGCTTCGGCAACAGCAGCAGCTTTGCGACAGCGATGCAATCCGCCTGACTGGTGTGGATCGAGCAGGATTACGTCCGCCGCTTCCGCGCGAATAATCGCCAGCGTGTCCTGCAATGTGTACGCACTTTCGTCCAATGCTATCGGCGTCGAAAACAATTTTCGTAAATAAGCATGCCCGCTCAGATCATCGAGCGGCAGCGGTTGTTCGACGTATTCCAAATCGAATTGCTCCAGCTTGCGCATCATTCGTTTGGCGGTGCCGATTGTCCAGGCTCCGTTCACATCGGCGCGCAATTTCGCGTACGGAGCCGCTGCACGCGCGGCTTTGACGATTTCCAAATCACTTTCGGGTGACATGCCAATTTTGACTTTGATCGTGTCGAAGCCGTCGGCGACTGCGGCGGCAGACTCGTCAGAGATTTGTTGCGGGTCTTTGGCTTGCAAATAAGCAATCATAGGAATCGGGTTGCGAAACGCGCCACCCCACAATTTATACAACGGCATTCCCGCTTGCTTGCCGACAATGTCCCACAACGCCATTTCAAATCCGGCGAGCGCGGCGACCAGGGCGCGGATGTGATGGTAATAACCCGCGCCTTCGATCTTGCGGCAGAGTTTTTCGATGTCGCAGGCGTCTGCGCCAATCGCGAGCGGAATAATTGTGCGTGCCAGCACGGGTTCGACAAATTCCCACAGACAAATCGTTTCGCCCACGCCAATGGTTCCATCCGCGGTATGCACCTGCACGATCAGCCGCGTTGTTCCCGGTCGTTTGCCCGCCGCCCATTCAGCAGCTTTATGAAACGGAACAAAAACCATTTGGTGCTCGATCTTGATGATTGTTGTCGCGGTATTCATGCGAAATACATTCCTCCATTAACGTGAATTACTTGTCCTGTGATGTGGTTGCTCGTGGCAGCGGCAAGAAAGCATACAACCTCGGCGACCTCTTCAGCCGAAGCAATCCGACCTGCGGGAACCAAGGTCGGGAATTGCGTGCGTTGTTCATTTGAGAGCTGCGCGTGGATTTCAGTTGCGACGATGCCGGGTGCGACTGAATTGACAGTGATTCCAAAAGGCGCACCTTCGCGTGACAAGGCGCGCGTGAGGCCATCTACCCCTGCTTTGGCGGCGATGTATGCGGCATTATTGCGAAGAACTTTTCCGGTATAAGCAGACACCGAAGAAAGATTAATGATTCGTCCGCCAGATTTTTGCATTAGCGAAAATGCCGCACGGCAACAGTAAAACGCACCGCTCAGGTTTACGGCTAACACCGCTTGCCAATCGTCGTCGCTCGTTTCGACCAATGAACACGGGCGGCTGACCGCAGCGTTATTCACCAGTACATCCAATCGGCCTGAGCGCGACGCAATTTCTGCGAACAATTTTGTGACCTGTTCCGCCTGCGAAATATCAGCGCAGGCGGGAAATGCTTTGCCGCCTGCCACCGTTAATTCATGCACACAATTCGCCATCGCTTCGGCGTTGATGTCATTCACATAAACCATCGCACCCGCCTCGGCAAATTGCCGCGCGATGGCGCGCCCGATGCCACGACCTGCGCCCGTGACCAGGGTGATTTTGCCTTGTAAGTCATTGGTCATAACAACTCTTTGCGATAAACGGCAACGGCTTTGGGCAATGTCATCAATAATCCGATGATGACAAGCGGATGCAAAATACTCATCACAAAAAAAGTCGGATTGTAGGAAAAATGTGTGACCAGCCAACCGACCGCCGCCGTAGAAAGTAAACCGCCGAACGCGCTGCCTGCGCCAATTGCGCCGTGTGCTGAACCGACAATTCCGGCAGGGAAAATATCTACCGAAAAACAGGTGATACAGGTCAGCCACGCCATGTGTGCGAAGGCAAAAAAACTTGCCAGGACAATAGGCCAGCGTGGTCCTTGCGCAAGCGGCATAATGCAACTAAACGCCAGCAAGACCGCTGCGCCTGCCATAATTCTGAGCCGTGCATTGATCGGCGGAATCCCGCGTTGCAAGAATTTTCCTGATAGCCAACCACCTAACAAACTACCCAAATCAGCCGCCACAAAAACAATCCAGATCGTCGCACCGATATCCTGCAAAGTGAAGCCGCGCGCGTCCTGCAAATACTTGGGAAACCAGAACAGGTAAAAATACCAGAGCGGGTCTGTAATCATGCGGGCTACTAATATCAGCCACATCGGCTTTAGCTTGCTCAATTCTTTCCAACTCAATTGGCGATGAGGGGCAGGCTTTTCTACTAACACTTCTTCGTTCGTCAGAAATTTTTTTTCGGAGTCAGACAGGTAAGGATGTTCACCCGGTTTGCGATAAAGCCACAACCAAAGCAGTGCCAGACCTAACCCAATCCCTCCGGTTACAAAGAATGCCATCTGCCAACCATAGCGGACAGTGATGAACGCCACCATCGGCCCGGCGATTGCGGCTCCCAGCGTTCCGCCCATTGTGTACAGCCCCACCGCCATTCCTTTTTCACGCACCGGAAACCATTCCGCCACGGCTTTGGCGGAGGCGGTATAGCCACCTGGCTCACCCACGCCGAGCAAGCTTCTAAAAAAAGCGAGCGACATTGTTCCACTGGCGAGACCGGTCAGCATGTTGGCGAGCGACCACCAGACAATAAAACAGAAAAGACCTAAGCGCGTGCCAACGGCGTCAAGGATTCTGCCAGAGAGCAAATACATCACGGCATACGTTAACTGAAACGCTAATACTGCCTGTGCATATCCGGCGTCATTGATACCTAAATCTGTCTGAATCGTGCGCGCCAGAATCGAAAGTGTCTGGCGGTCTACATAATTCATGACGGACACCAACAGCAAGAGGACGGCAATGACCCAGCGTAACCGGGGAATTGTCAGGCGTGCCTTGACAGGGTTGGAAAAAGAATTTAGCATTAAATATCTAATATATCAGATTCTTTATTTAATCAAACCAAGCGCAAGCGTACACGGAGCATATTTATGGCAGCGGCTGAAGCGACAATTATTAATCAGGCGCGGATCAGCGATCAGGTTTATCAATATCTTCGCAGTGAGATTGTCGAAGGGCGACTGGCTCCAGGTGAAAGAATCAGTCCTGAAGAATTATCGGATCGTCTAAAAGTTTCAAAAATGCCAATAAAAGAAGCGATTGAGCGACTGTCCGGTGATGGCTTACTGGAAGTGCAATCGCGGCGTGGCACATTTGTCACACGCCTTGATCCGTTGGAATTGGCGGAAACATTTGAAGTTCGGTGTGCGCTGGAAGTTCTCGCCGGAAAACTGGCAGCGCGTCATATCACAAAAGAAGATACCGAGCGTCTGCGTGCATTGATTGCAGAGATGGATAAGTCCACCGCAAAAACTGATGTTCATCTGCATCTGGCGCAGAACGCCGAGTTTCATGAATTGATTGTCAAACGTTCAGGGAATGGCAAATTGCTGGAAACCTATCGCCGTTTACGGACGCCAATTCATTTGGCGGGAATTCATTCGCGAACAGATGATTGGGTGGCGCGCATTTCCCGTGAGCAAAAAGAGCATCGTGCGATTGTCCGTGCTTTAGAGCTACGCGATCCGGCAGCCGTCGAGCAGGCAATTACAAATCACATTATGCGAGCCAGTGGTTCACTGGTGGAAGATGTTGAGCGGGTGATCGGAGTAGTCGAATAAATTTTTATCAGAGAGTCTAAAACAGGAGTTTCAGCTTTTATCAGGTCTGAACTTTAGCGAGTAGTAACCCGACAAAAGCTGAAACTTCCTGTTACATACCATTGCGGCACAAAAGGAATTGAGTTCGTCTCATTCCACAATGGGCAACCTTAGTAAAAATGTTTGCCCAGCCAAAGTCAATGCCATCGAATTTTGGATCAGCACGAGCCTGCTGAATCCATCTAGTATCAACTAAGGAGCAATCTATGTTCACAAACTTATCAGGGAAAAAAACAGGCTGGGTCTTGTCAATGATTTCGATGTTGGTCTTCGCCGGGATGGCGTTGGCGCAGCAAGGACGCGGCACAATTCTCGGTAGTGTCACAGATCAAACAGGCGCCGTCGTACCAGGTGCGCAAGTTGTCATAACCAACATTAATACCAATCTTGAATTCACCGCCGTCAGTAATAGCGATGGAGCATTTAGTACTCCGGGACTTCAGGTGGGAAGCTATAAAGTAACCATCTCGAAAGATGGCTTTAAAAAATATTTGCGCAGCGGCATTGTGCTCGAAGTGGATCAGAAAGCACAGCTCAATGTGACGCTGGAAACAGGCGCAGTCACGGATGTCATGGAAGTTACAGGACTAGGTTCCTTAGTTGATACAACTACGGCGACGCTGGGAAAGGTTATTGAAAATCGTCGTGTGCAGGAATTGCCATTGAATGGACGTAACGCGTTTTCATTGGTGCTGTTGTCACCTGCCGTGCAATCCGGTGCAGGTCCATCCGCCAGCGGATTCGGTGATCGCGGCACACAGGTTTCGCTGATTCGCATTAACGGCAGTCCACTTGCCAGCAATAACATTTCGGTAGATGGACTCAGCAGTACCAATCCTTACATTCCCGATGTCAGTATTAACCCAAACGTAGATTCGGTCGAAGAGTTCAAAGTGCAAAGTAGTGCGATGTCAGCGGAGTTCGGTTTCACGCTCGGTGGTGTGGTAAATCTCGTCACAAAATCAGGCACGAATAATTTGCACGGAACCCTGTACGAATTTTTCCGAAATAATTATCTCGATGCGAATAGTTGGGCGAATAATCGTGCGGCACGTCCCAAACAGGCGTTGCGATACAATCAGTACGGCGGGGCGATTGGCGGGCCGATTCGCTTCCCGAAAAAAATCTTTGGGCCGCTCGGTTATGACGGACGCGACCGCAGCTTTTTCTTTTACAACTACGAAGGCTATCAATTTATTACCAATGCTTCGGGGTTTTATACGATGCCCACAGCGGCGATGCGCGGTGGCGATTTTTCACAGTTGAAGAATGCCGCCGGAACAGTCATAAGAATTTTTGATCCGCTGACTACGCGCCCCAATCCGAATGGAACAGGATTTTTGCGCGATCAATTTCCCGGCAACATCATCCCGGCCAATCGTCTTGATCCGGTCTCGAAAAATATTTTGGCCTTTTATCCATTGCCGAACCGCACCCCGGATAATGCCAATTCCAATCAAAACAATTACTTTGGTGCCGTATCGAACAAACGCAATCTAACGAATCATACGATGCGCTTTGATCATCGCCTGACGGAAAAGAATAATTTCTCGGCGCGGTATGTTTATTACCGCCAGTTCACTGATCAGGGAACGTCGAATTTGTATCCTGATCCGCTCATCCGCACACGCAACGATCCATATCGTGGACACAATATCGTGCTGACGGATTTGCACAATTTCACGCCGAATGTTTTGCACGAATTCCGTATCGGTGTCGCACGGCAAATTTTCGATTTCGCAGTTGCCAGCGCATTTCAAGACTGGCCGCAAAAGCTTGGCTTACCCTCCATCGTGCCGCCTGATTCATTTCCTGGCATTAACAATGGGCTGCCGGGTTTTAATGTGGGAACTATCGGACGACGCGGTGGTGTCGTCGGACAATTATTTGATTCCATTACCTGGATTCACGGCAATCATTCCACCAAATTTGGAACCGAGATGCGATTGACGCAGGCGAATAACCTGCAACGTTCGGCACCTTCGGGCAACTTTAATTTTCCCACTACGCTGACAGATAACGCGGCTCCGCTTGCAGTCAATCGCATTGATACAGGTTCGGCATTTGCGACCTTCCTGTTAGGTTCGGTGGGCAGCGCGAGTGTGGTGCGCACACTGGGCGAATCACAAACCAACAAAACTTTTGGCGGCTATATCAACGATGACTGGCGCATTCGCCGACGCCTCAGCTTGAGCCTGGGCATTCGCTACGACTATCAGTTGTATCCGTACGAACGCAATTGCGGAACGTCGAATTTTAATCCGATAGCGATTAATCCTTTGAATAATTTGCCAGGCCGCACGGAGTTTGCCTGCAAAGATTACGGGCGCGCTTTCACGGACAACAATCCTCGTGATTTTGCGCCGCGCGTTGGATTCTCGCTGGATGTTTTTGGCAATCAAAAAACTGTAGTGCGCGGTGGCTTCGGAATTTTCTTTGCTTCGCTGGTGGGACAAAGTGCCGAAGCGTTTGAAAGCACGAACGGTTTTGCTTCGACGAATACGCCTTACAATCCGTCGGGTGGAAACAGCTTGCTGACAGCGTTTCAATTCAAAGACGGGCTGCCATCCGCTTCGTTGTTTGCCTCTGGCGCAGCATTTGGACCGAGCCTGTTTGCGATTTCAAATAACGCTGTCGTCAAAGAGAAAAAATCTCCTACCATGCAATCACAACAATGGAATCTTTCCATTCAGCAACAATTGCCTGGCGGGATTCTCGTCGAAGCGGCATATTCAGCGAATCACGGCGTACACCTGTTGTCAGGAAGTTACGATCTAAACACCGCTGATCCGGCTAAGATTCGCCAGTTCGGTTTGGCCGGAACCTTAGGTAACAACGTTCCGAATCCCTTCGCCGGAAAAGTGTCGGGGCAATTTGGCGGAGCGGTTATCACACAGAGACAAGCATTGAGGCCCTTTCCTTATGTCGGCGTCATCTCAGTGCGCAATCCGCATCAGGGCAATTCAAATTACCACGCGTTATTGTTGTCAGCAGAAAAGCGCTTCTCTAAAGGGTTTTCGTTCTTGGCGTCTTACACGTGGGCAAAACTGATTGCGGATTCGATGTATAATCCGATCAATTTCGTCGGTACTGAACAAGGCAATGTGAACGGCTTCCAGAACGTGTTCAATCGCACGAACGAGCGCGGCGAAGAAGCCTCAAACGTGCCGCATCGCTTTGTGTTGAGCGCGTTGTGGGAATTGCCGATTGGTAAGGGGCGCAAGCTGAATATTCAAAATGGATTTGCCGATGCGATTATCGGTGGCTGGCAAATCAATACGATCACGACGATTGTGTCAGGTGCGCCGCTGGTGGTTCGCGGTGCCAGTAATGACTTAGCGGATCGTCCTGACTGGGTGGGAAGTTTGGCTCCAGGTGGATTCACTGACCCCAATCCACAGGCCGGCGTCCTATGGTTTAATCCGGCTGCCTTTTTAAATCCCGCGCTTTATACCTTTGGTAACACGCCCAATACCATTAGCTCGTTTCGTAATCCTGGAGCGCTGATTTTTGATTTATCGGTCTTCAAGACGTTTAAGATCACTGAGAAATTGCGTCTGCAATTTCGCGGTGAAGCCTTCAATGCACCAAATCACGTGAATCTGGGAATTCCGAACACTAGCTTCAGCCCGAATGCCAGCGGTGTGAATGCAAGTGCCGCATTCGGGCGCATCACCACTGCACGCGATCCGCGTCAGTTGCAACTTGGCTTGAAGTTGATTTATTAGTCAGGCGTTCGTAGCCCCGCCTTCAGGCGGAAAGATTT
>JAYTCQ010000361.1:0-16465 GCA_043736395.1 Blastocatellia bacterium
TTTGCTTTGATGATGTCGGGATGCTGCGGGCCTTTTAAGCCCAGCGCTCGATCCAGATCACCGAGTCGGTAGCCGATTTTCAACGTATTATCTTTGTCGCTGTGATAGACCAAACAGCGGCGACAATTTATTAACGCACCGTTAAATTCCTGACCAGGTTCGATGCTTTCATCGTCAACCGCCGGAGCAGTCAACAGCAGGTTATCAATGAATCCTTCAGTGCCTCCAGCTAGGGTTTGCAAAGCGACTCGTGCACCCAGACTGTGCGTTTGAACGTCTACAGTTTTGGCATTTTTGGAGGCGAGTTCCAGGAGGCTCCGAAAAAATCCAGCGGAGCGATTTGCGAAAGGGACAGCAGGGAAAAATCCGAGCGGCGTTTCGAATCCCGGCCAGGTGAATCCCAAAACTAAATCATACCCTTCCCCTATTTCGGTAGCGGGGTCGTTCATCAGCTTTGCGTCGATTAAACCTTTGAGAACTCGCTGGTATGACGAGGCTACGTTGGTGAGTGGATTCCTGAATCCGTGGATGAGGATCAGCACGTGCTTCCCCTGCATTTGCTCGGCTAAATTCATTTCATCTACTGATTCGAAGGTATCGAGTTTGGGTAGAAAGGGATAATTACGGATTTCATTTTTTGCTGAAAATCCACGACTGTTGGAAAAATTCTTGCGGCAACTAATCAAAATCATGGCGATCTCCTTGTGAGGAAAATTTCCTCGGTTCAGATTGATGAGCGAGCGGGAAAATGATCCAGCTCAGAAAACTTTGGGGAGTTTTTCGATGAGATCAGTCAATCAAACGAATGAGGGGAGAACTGATTTTTTGGCTTTGTAGTGAGCGGCGAGAGAATAACACTTTTGAAGATTTGCGCAATGAATTTATTCAGGTGTTCAGAGTTCAGCGTGATGGTATTCAGGAAGCCAGAAGAATAGACCACAGATTTTGCGGATCAAGCGGGTTTACGCGGATCTGAATTTTCAGACCCGCGAAGACCCGCATCATCCGTCAAATCTGTGGTCTATTCTTCTGGCTTAACTAAATGCAATTAGCATCAATGCCTAACGCTGAACTTTAATTCAAGCCCCAATCGTCCAGTTCACGATTGCGGCGTGATTGCTTGTCCTGCTTTTCCTGTTTGTAACTGGCTTCGCCGGATTCGAGGCTGCGCGATACTTTCTTTTGTGCATGTAAACCTTCTAATAAAAGTTCACATCCGACAATCAAATGGGATTCTGATTGGCTTTCGATTTTTCCGAGGCTTGCGGCTTCGAGCAGGCCTTTGACTTTGCTGAAGTTTGCCATCGTGTCAGCCGTACTCGCGGTTTCGGGCAATTTCACAGATTTTCCCTGATTAAAATGATCAAGGATTTGCCGCGAATCCACACGGGCGTAGCGGTCAATGAAAACTTCACCGCAGGCTCGTCGAATCAGCTCCTGCGCGATGCGTTCGGCTCCGACTTGTTCGCCTTCATACTCAAGTTCAATCTTGCCGGTAATCGAAGGCAGAGAAGCATAAATATCAGAAATGCGAGGCGAAGCGATGGGTTCATTGTTGAGCAAAGCGCGACGTTCGGCGTTAGAAATGACAGCCTCAAGGACTGAAATCGGCAATCGTTGACTGACCCCGGAGCGCTGATCGAGGCGTTTATCATCACGCGCTTGAAAGGCGATCTGCTCGACAATTTCTCGAATGGCGGGAGGAATTTCGAGCGTGATTTCAGACCCACGATTCGTCCAGGCTTCCTGCGTCGTGATGGCGATTCCGCTCTTCAAAGCAGTTGGATAATGCGTTCGGATTTCGGCTCCGATGCGGTCTTTGAGCGGCGTGATAATTTTGCCGCGTGCGGTGTAATCTTCAGGATTCGCTGAAAATACCAGCATCACATCCAACGGTAGTCGCACCGGATATCCTTTGATTTGAATGTCACCTTCCTGCAAAATATTGAATAATCCGACCTGAATTTTTGCGGCTAAATCCGGCAATTCATTGATCGCAAAAATCCCGCGATTCGCTCGAGGCAATAACCCGAAATGAATCGTCATTTCATCGCCGAGTATATGGCCTCCGCGTGCGGCTTTGATCGGGTCAACGTCGCCGATGATGTCGGCAATCGTGACATCAGGCGTAGCCAGTTTTTCGACGTACCGCGCATCACGATGAATCCAGGTAATCGGCGTCATATCGCCATTTTCCGCGATGAGCTGTTTGCCGAAAGCACTAAGCGGAGCCAGCGGATCATCGTTAATTTCCGAACCGGAAATCGCTGGAATTTCAGCATCCAGCAAATCCGTCAGAGCGCGCAGGATGCGGCTTTTGGCCTGTCCCCGAAGTCCCAATAAAATGAAATTATGTTTCGCGAGTAAGGCGTTGACGATTTGCGGAATTGCAGAATCGTCATACCCAACGACGCCCGGGAAAAGTGTTTCGCCGGATTTCAGTTTGGCAATCAAATTTGTCCGGATTTCGTCTTTGACGGAACGCGTATGATATCCGGATGATTTTAGTTCTCCGAGAGTTTGTGGACGTGACATGAAAACCTCTAATATTTTTTTTTACCGCAAAGGGTCAAAGGATCAAGGGGACAATGAAAATTAGCTGGTAGCTGTTCTTTGTTCACTTGTCTCATTGACCCTTTGCGGTAAATTTTTAAAATACAAAAAATAATAATTTAAGAACCTGAAGCAAAATCTGTAATGATTTCCATTAAGGCATCAAGAGTATCATCAAAGAAATGTCCCGCGCCTTCGATCTTGATTAAAAAAGAATTATTTTCGGGTGGTAACGATTCAATCAACGCTTCAATGGGAGCTAACGGCGCGATTTCGTCCGCCATGCCATGAATGAAAAGTTTCGGCTTCGTGCAATTCAAAAGCGTCGCGCGTTCGTGCATTTTGGCAGGCGCTCCGATGGCGATCAGCCGATGAACGCGCTTATCGGCGCATCCTAACCGCAACCCAATCGCTGACCCAAACGAAAATCCAGCGATAATCACTTCTTTTGCTTTGGGCTGTTTGCTTAGTAAATAATCCAGGGCGATGCGAGCGTCAACGGCCTCTCCGGCTCCATCGTCGAAAGTTCCGGTGCTGTTGCCGACGCCGCGAAAATTGAATCGTAAAACTTCAAATCCAGCGTTTTGCAAGGCGCGGGCGGTGCGAAAAACTACTTTATTATGCATAGTTCCGCCGCCCATGGGATGAGGATGCAACGCCAAAGCAACGCGCTCCGCCAGATGATTTTCAGGACGATAAATGGCTTCGAGATGGCCGTGCGGGGCAGGAATAAAAAGGTTACCTTTTGGATACATAATAAAATAATGATAAAAAGATGTCATTTCAGAGCTGCATACAATCTGAAAATTGATTATACTGTGAATGCCCTACGTCAAGCTTAGCCTTTTTTTAGCCTGAACGAAAGACAACCAGAAGTGCGGATGAATCCAAAACAAATCGAAGAATTTTTTCACCTTTCACCAATCCAGAAATGCCTCATGCTTTCATGTGAGCGGTCGCATTCGCCTGAATTATTCTTGTCACAATTTTCCTGTACGATCGCCGGAAATTTAGACGTCTCGGCGTTTAAACGAGCGTGGAATAAATTATCGGATCGTCATCCCGCCTTACGACTGACGTTTGTAAGTGCTGACGTTAAAGAACCAGTGCAGGTGATTAATCGCAGTATCAGCACAATTTTTGAAGAGCACGACTGGCGTCAATTTTCCCCGAACGAGCAGGCGCAAAAATTTGCCGAAATCCGGCAAGCAGATATCCGGATGGATTATCAACTAAAAACTGCTCCATTATGGTGGATAACCCTGGCGCGGCTCAATGAACAGCGATACCATTTTATCTGGACTTATCATCAAATTTTATTTGATCAGACCTCAATTGCGATTTTGTGGGAAGAATTATTACTTTGCTACAACGCAATTCGTCAGGGTAAAAATCCTGAACTGCCGCCATCACCGCCCTTCCGAAATTATATTGACTGGGTCAAAACGCTTGACGTTGGAAAGGCTGAAGAATTCTGGCGACAACAATTGCAAGGAATCCCGGCTGTTACCAAAGCCTTGCCGATTGATTATCAAACTACGCTGATGATTCCCTCACAATTGATTCAGCGGGTCAGCGAGGTACATGCAGGTTTGGATGCGGTCACGATATTACTTGGTGCCTGGTCACTTTTACTAAGCCGATTCAGTCAGGCACCACAGGTACTTTTCGGTCTTAAAACGAATGCCCGTCCCAATGAAATACCCGATTCGCAACGCATGATTGGATATTTTGATAACTCTTTACCATTGGTGGTTGGCACAAATCTGAAACTGTCAACTGGTGACTGGTTGAGAAAATTGCAATCTGATATTTCTGAGTTGAACACTTACCGATCATTTTCCAGCCATCAGATTTGCCAATGGAATGAAGTCAGTCATGAGAAGCCGCTGTTCGCCTCTGAAGTGCGAATTATAGAATGCAACACACTGACAAAAATTTCCGATGAACAGCTTGATTTAAAAATTAACGAACTTAACCTCACTGAACCCGGCTCCGAAACACAATTATTGGAATTTCAACTGGTCGAGAATCAACCTGATTCACAACACCCGTTGACTTTTTCACTGGAGAGCCTCTTGCAAAGTTTTGCCACTTCACCACAGAAACCGATTAATGAACTTTTGGCGCCTCCGAAGACCATCCCTAATCCCGTCGCACAGCCCATCAACGTAGGTGAACCTGATGCTGAAGCGGGATGGGTGAACTGGATTAGGGCTTCACTGAATGTGACGCAACGGTTGTCAGAACAGGTGAGAGAAAATCCTGGCATGATTGCCGTCGGAGATGGAAAAAATTCATTCACTTTTCAGGAATTGAATCGGCAGGTAGAAAAACTTGCCGGACAATTGATACAGTTGGGGGTAACAACCACCGTTCCGGTTGGCGTTTGCAGCAACTCACCATTGCTGACGGCGGTTTCAATGCTTGGAATTTTGAAGGCTGGCGGGGCGTACGTTCCACTCGCTCAACCTCCCTCCTCATCTACGCTGCGAAAAATCCTGAAGCAGACTTCACTGCCGATCATTCTGACGCAAGCGAATTTGGAAGATAAAGTTTGTGATGCTATTTCGAATGCATACAACACACCGGGGCCGGCGTTGCCCTTTCCAATGATCTTTTGTCCTGACCTGAACGCAGCGACAGCTTCACCGTTACCGTCTAACACTTTTCCAGAGGTGAGTGACGATCATCCGGCTGCGATTATTTATGCCGATGCGGAAGAATTTTCAACTGAACTGATTTCACAATTTAAACTGGCAAAATTATTAGACGATCCTCTCAAATGGTTTTTGCCGGTGATTAATTCGGCTTGGAAATTAATTCCTAATCATGATTTCTCAGATCCGCAGCTCGACATTGAAGAAGACCTGCCCGAAATTAAGATCGAAGCCAGACAGCCAGAACCTGTCATTCCATTGCCAGAACTGTTAGAGGAAGTACTTTTTCCTCCTACAGACATTGCGGATTTAAGCGAATTAATTGATGAAGAGGAAATAGAAGTAGAAGAATCGGCACCAGTAATTTTGGATGAGCAAATTACAAATGCTGCTTTGAAACCAGAGGACGATCTCACTGATTTTGTCATCATTGATGAATCGAAACCAACTCAGTCAGCTTTGGCGATTACTCCGACGATGTTACCGGCGCACAACTGGTTTCTTGATCAAAATTATGAAAATCTGCATTACGGAAATCACGCGTGGCTGGTCGAAGTAAATGAAACGTTACAACCAGAACTGCTTCGAAAAGCGCTGCTTCGGTTGATTGAGGAACAGGAAATTTTGCGGATGAAATTCATCAAAACCGATGATGAATGGAAACCAAAATTCGTTGAGCGATTACCCGAATTACCGTTGGAAATTATTGATCTTTCCAGCAAATGGGCCAGCAGCCAGCGCAAAGCCCTGGAAGACAGCGCCGCGCGAATCCAGGCAGGTCTGCATCTTTCTTATAGCTCACTCTTTCATGTGGCATATTTTGAACGTGGCGCTGAGCGCGTAGATCGAATGTTAATCGTGCTGCATCGAATGATTAGTGATGATGATTCTCGACAGATTTTTCTGGATCGGCTGATGACTCATTACGAAGCCGTCGCGACTAACAAAGTGCTGTCGAATAACGACAAACCAATTTCGATCAAGCGTCAGTTAGATCGGCTCCGCTCAATTTTGACACCTGAATTTATCACTTCCGAACTGCAATACTGGAAAAAGATTCGAGAGAATTCCTTCCCTAAATTCGGTAAACAGTCAGAAGAATCACTCGATACGTACGCCTCTGTTGATAAGGTTTTCATTAACCTCAGTCCGGTGGAAACACAGTTTTTACTGGATTCAGTCGCGGGCAACGAGATGAACGAAATGGTTCTGGCGGCGTTAACATTAGCTGTTGCCAAATGGACGAATCAGACACAGGTTTTCATCGAAGTTGAAACCAGTATTCGTCAAAATCAATTGATGCGACTTGATCTGTCAAATACGATTTCTCCCGCGACTACACGCTATCCGGTCAAGTTTGAAATTGAAAAAAGTGATGATCCGATCCTGCAAATGGAAAATATCCGTGAGCAGTTTCGGGCCGTTCCACACGCCGGATTTGGATTTGAGCTGCTCAAATATTTTGCCGATGAGCAGACCCGAATATTAATGAAAAAAATCCCGCGCCCTCAGATTGCCTATCAATTTATCGAGATTTCCAACCAGTCCACGAAATGGAAAACCGCACCTGAAGCAATCGGTTCTGAGTTCGATTTAAACAATCATTTTTCCCCTGGCATTGCAGTTTCAGGTAATATTAATAGGGGAATGCTGGATTTTCATCTCAGTTATTCACGTGCCCTTTATCAACAAACACATATCGGTGAACTCGCAAATTACTTTATCGAAGAACTACGCGCTATCATTTCGAGCGCAACAAGTTCCACTCGCGCGCATTGATAAATTAATTGATAATTATTTAGAGATTCTCCGGCTTTAATTCTTCAACTGCATAATCGCAAGCGCGAATCGTAAGCGCCAAAATCGTCAAAGTAGGATTTTGATTTGCTGAAGAAACAAACGCTGAAGCATCCGTCACAAAGACATTTTTGACATCGTGCATCTGGTTATATTTATTCAGCACTGAAGACTTTTTATCATTCCCCATCCGTTCACCACCCATTTCGTGAATCATCCTGCCAGGAGCGAGCAATCCTTCGCTCGGCGCAATAGATTCGGCTCCAGCAGCTTCCAAGATTTCCGCACTCGTATTCATCCCATCGTGATTCATGGCGCGTTCGTTATCTGAATGCCTGATGTGCATTTTCAATACGGGTACTCCCCACGCATCAACAACGCCGTTTGGATCAAGCTCCACATAGTTTTCTTTGCGTGCCAGCATCTCACCGGCTAAACCCAAATAGACTCGCGCTGGATATTCTTCACGAATTTTTTCTTTAAAATTCGCGCCAAAACCTGACGTCCCGGCAGCTCCACTTGGCGTCATGCCAATCGAAGGCCAGAGCGATAAATTGTACCCGCGAATAAATTTATCGTGCCTGGTCTGTTTATTCAGATTGCGAAAACGCGGGATGAAGATTCCCGAAAACTTCCCGTCCCAATTGATCGGATCAGTCTTCTTAAGCGTTGGCAGCACAGCACTCGCACCTGATCCGGCGATGTGATCTAAAACATAATGCCCCAGGACTTCCGAAGAATTTCCAAGTCCGTTCGGATGCTGCTCTGATTTTGAATTCAATAACAAACGCGTAGATTCGAGCGTCGAAGCCGCAACAATAATCATTTTTGCGTAGGCTTTATGCTCGATAAAATTCACGCGATCCACGAACGCTACACCTTTCGCTTTGGCAGTATTTTTATCAACGATAATGTTGCGCACTACGGAGTTCGGACGCAGCTTCATGCGTCCCGTCAAGTTCGCCCACGCCAGCGTCGAAGTCACGGAATTAAACATCGCACCGACATCGCAACCGACCTGACAATTTCCGCAGTAATGACACGCCGCACGCCCTGTATTCAGGTGTTGCAGCATCACTTTCGTCAGCATCGCCATTCGCATAACGACGGCATTTCGCCCTAATTTTTCGGCTCCTTTTTTGACCATTTTTTCGTGGCAAACCAAGGGAAATCCCGGCAATAATTTTCCGTTTGGAATCACCGAAATATTATCGTTGTCCCCGCAAACCCCGATGAATTCTTCGGCGCGGTCATAGTATGGAGCGACATCTTTATATTCAATTGGCCAATCATCACCGAATCCATCGTGACTTGCAGCTTTGAAATCCAAGTCAGAAAAACGCCACGAAGCGCGCCCCCAATGCAACGTCTTGCCCCCGACAATTATTGCGCGTACCCATTGAAATGGCTGACCTGGTTCAGTGGTGTAAGGATGCTCAGAATCTTTGACATAAAAATGCGAACTGTAAGTAGTCGCAGTCGCCTGCATCCATTGCTCTTTCTGTCGCCAATTCGGCGGCCCCATATTTCGATACACACTTTCCCACGGCCATTGATGATTGCTGAGATCGCGCAACGGATTGACCGGCGGGCCGGCTTCGAGAACTAACACTTCTAGACCTTTGTCGGTGAGTTCTTTGGCTGCCATGCCACCGGATGCTCCGGAGCCGATAATTATTGCGTCGTAGATTTTCATAAATATTTGTAGAGTGTTCACGCTTCAGCGCGGCAACGCCAGAACAGCGCGTCATTAGGCTTTTTTATTCGCATCAGCTTAAAATAAGTTAGCGCAAACAATGTAGAATTGTTTGCGCTAAGCAAGATGCTCATAAATTTTCTTGCCGCCGATTACATGCTCTCATCCGCAGAAGGTCCATACATTGCAGGAACAGGAATATCATTGAGCCGTAAATAAACGCTCAACTGCCCGCGATGATGAATGATGTGATTCAATGCAAAGGTCCGAATCACAGCAACTCGCGGCATTGTCATCAAGATGTTTCCACCTGAAAGCAATGACCAGTTTTTCATAAAATCTTCATCGCTGACACCTGCAAGCACAGCGCGAGCGGCGGAGACACTTGCGTCAAAAGTTGCGAGAATTTCAGCGATTGAATTTTCTGCGGGAGGCTGATACGGTGCACCACCTGGTGGGTTCATATCCAGTTCCGTTTGTGTAATTGTTGGAACAGTCCAGGAAACCATTTCGCCTAAATGAGCGGCGAGAGTTCCCATGGACATTGATTTTTCGTGCGGCTTCCATCCAAGTTTTTCATCAGGAACTCTTTCCAGGATGCGACGCGTCGTCGCCATCTCTGCATCGAATTCAGGTAACATTGAGGCTGCGATTGTCATAACTTTACTTCCTTTTTTGGAAATTGATTTTTGTGGTTATTGTTGTTTTGGTTTATCAGAATTTTCTTTTTCGTCTTTGATTTTGGTGTCAGGATTTTTTAAGACTTCAGGAGTTTTGGCAGTTGAAGTTCCAAGGCATCCGCTGGCTCCGCCGCCAGGGAGTGGAATTTTGAGGTTACCAATTTTGGTATAAAAAGCGCCGTTTTCAAAGGTGATTCCGTTCACTCCATTTGCCCCTTGAGTACTTTCAATGAGCTGCTTTACTTCTTCGGGAGTGAAGGTTTTGGTTTCATTATCGGCGGTTTTTGTTTTAATTTCAGCAGGAAATTCTGTTGGGATAACAACTCTGGGCTTTAGTGGAATTGGTAAAATAGAAGGCAGCCCGGTCTTTTCTTCATGCTTCTCGAAAGGCACTTCCGCTTTCTTCGTTTCCAGCTGAACGGGCTTTTCCTGGAACGAAAATAACGTTAACAAAACAATATTCAGAAAATTCATCATACCCTTTCGATTTGTGAATGCTTACAGATATTGCAAGCGGCTGTGACGGGACAGAATTTATCATACGATTTGTTCGTACGCCATAATCCCATTTACGATCGTAGCCGCAACTGAATAATCTGAATTTAGAATTGTAATATCCGCATCTTTGCCAACGGCAAGCGATCCTTTTCGCGCTTCTACGCCGCATCGTTTCGCGGGCATCATCGAAGCCATGTAGGCGGCATCAACTAAATTTACACCCGTAAAATTTATGGCATTCATAACCGCGCGATTCATCGTCAGAACTGATCCCGCAATCGTGACTCCATCCATCAAAGTGCAGAGCGCGCCTTCAACTTTTACATTAAACTTTCCAAGCTGATAAATTCCGTCGCCGCAGCCCTGCGCCGTCGTCGCATCGGTAATCAAAGCTAATCCTTCGCGTCCCTTGTTGCGCATCGCGAGCCGCGCCATTTGTGGATTGACGTGAACACCATCCAAAATTATTTCTGCGCAAATTCCCGGTTCGTTCAGGCAACACGCAGCGAGTCCAGGCTTTCGATGATGCACTCCTGACATTGCATTGAATAGATGTGTCGCGTACGTCGCACCCGCGTCAATCGCCGCCAACGCCGTATCGTAATCGCATTCTGAATGCCCAAGGGAAGCTACGATATTTTTGGATTTTAAAATTCTGATCATCTCCATACTGCCAGGTAGTTCCGGTGCGAGCGTCATAATTTTGATGCTGCCATTGGCTAACTTCAACAGTTCTTCCAGCTCATCAAAATTCGGATCGCGAATTCCTTCATCTGGCTGAGCGCCTTTAAATTTAATATTTAAAAATGGGCCTTCGAGATGCACACCAAGAATGTTTGCCATCGGCTCTGAGGTATTTTCAGCTTGCTTCGTTGCTTCAATCGCAAACAAAATTTCGTCATGTTTGGCAGCAATTGTCGTCGGCAACCACGATGTAGTTCCAGACGCCAACATTTTTTTCCCGGCGCGTTGAATTCCTGCCGCACCATCGGTCATCACGTCATCGCCGCCGCTGCCGTGGACGTGCGTATCAATAAATCCAGGCAGCACAAATTTCCCTGCCGCATCAATCACGATTGAGTCCGGTTCAGGAATGACTTCGTTCGCGTCCCCGATGAATTTTATCTTCCCGTCTTCGCACAAGACGATTCCCAGTTTAATTTGCTGGTTTTCGGAAATAATTGTACTGCCTGTAATTGCAAGTTTATTTTTCATGATCTTCCAGGTATTCAATTTAGGCGGAATATTCTTCGCAGCCGAAATTGACGTATTTCTATGTTTCTATCGCAATATGCCCTAACACTTCACAGTTTTGGAACATTATGGCATGATTAGCGTGTGTAATTAATCAGACAGCTTATTTAATGTATGTCCCAAATCGTGAAATGATTCTTTTTAAAGAATCATTTCATATCTTAATTACTTCAGTTCACTATGGTGCAACCTTGGCGAGCCGAAGATTCTTCTGAGGAAGGTTTCCCCGTTTCAAATCCGTCTCAGTTTGATACCTCATCTTTCAGTTAATTGAAACGCTGATTTATCGATTTCTCTTTCACGAAGTCGATCCAGCCAACCACCTTGAGATGATACTTATATGAAATGTCCGAATTGTCTGAACAACCTTAACGCTAAATTTGCATATTGCCCTTATTGTCGAAAACGCATTCCAACGCCTGCTTCTGCAACGATTAAGGAAACTGAGAGTTTTCAATTTGATGAGCGCAGTCAACCCGGAATTTTAAGGGGAGCTTTGCTTGTATTTCTGTTGATTTCTTGTGTTATCGCTCTGGCCGTAGCTATTAATTTCGGTAATGCTGACCAGCCCAAAACTGCGGCAAGCGATGCCGAAAAATTAGATGAATCGGTTACGAAGCCAGAACCAATCGTTGAGAGTTCCGCCGTTAACAATGAAGTCGTTTTGCCTGAAAAACCACCAATGCCGAGTGCACCGCCTCAGAAAATGACGTCTGCAACTAAACTGCAAACGATTTCAATTTTGTCTGATTCAATCGTAGCTTCAGCATCGGTCAGTAATTCACGTTCCATTATTGCTTCAAGCGCAACGCCCATAAACTCCGCCACGAAAACAACTGTGGTTTCCGATGCTTCTGATTTACCACCTCGCCAAAAGCCTCAGGTTGTCGGGCGCAAAACTATTCAAAAAGAATTTCCGCCTTTACCTGAGTTGACGAAAGTAAATTCTTCGAATTCAGAGTTACGATTGGAAGTGGATGCTAGTCCTGTCGTCCTGCAAAAAAATATTGGCCTCGTCTCAATCAATAGCTATATTCCTGCTCGGATTTATATTGATGGACAGTTTTCAGGAATGACTCCGAGGGCTGTTAAACTTGTCGCCGGCGAACACCAGATCAGCTTGATGGCCGAAGGCTACCGCGAATATTCGCGCAAAGTAAAAGTAGATGGTCATCAACAAATTGGGATGGTAGCGTCAATGACCAGAAAAAATACAACTCATATGGCTGGAGTTGTTGAAGAGTAATTCCTTAAATTCCTCTTCAACAACCATTTTCAATTGCGGCATCACAGGTAAATTCGAATGTGTGATGCTGCAATATTCGCATTAGCCCACATTTCAGCCAAATTATACTTTTTTTATTTGATACAAGTTCCTTATTAATCTCGCTTATACAAATGAAAAATGTTTTTCTTAAAACCTGGAAAAGCAGATAAATTTAATTTAGATATTTTCTGACAAGAGCGATTCAATAGTTATATCAATTATTTGGTTCAGTAAGTCCGCTTACTCTCGTTTTCAGGAGTGTTAAATTTCAAATTCGAATTTTCACTGCTTCAAATCACTTCCCTTTTCTTAGTATTTGCTGACAACTGACCGTAATATCAACTATTGAAAACCTGGCCGATTTGAAGCAGGTAATTAGTGGAAGGTGCACATTTATGGGCAAATTCATCCCATGTCCGATATGCCGGGCCGACTCCAAAAAAATTATTTTCACTAAGAATGACTATACGTTGGTGCGTTGTGGCAGGTGTGACGTGGCATACATAGGCAATCCACCGAGTGAGGATTACCTCAAACAATTTTATTCATTTAAGACGGGCTACCAACAAAATTTAGTTGACGAAGATTCTCCCGAGTCAAAATTTCACGCTAAAAATGCGCGCATCACGTATTCGCTCTTACAACGCCAACGCAAGTCAGGAAAGATTTTGGACGTCGGTTGTTCAGCCGGATATTTTTTAAAAGAAGCTCATTTGCACGGTTGGGAAGCGCACGGCATCGAATATTCTGCCGATACGGCCAGCATTGCCGCACGAATTCCTGGTCTGTCAATCCAATGTGGAACTCTCGAAAATTCAAATTATGAGCCGAAATCTTTTGATGTCATCTCACTCTGGGACGTCATCGAGCATCTAACTGATCCGGTTGGGATGACGAATTCGGTTCATCGCATTTTGCGTGACGATGGCATCTTGGCAATTTCAACGCCTAACATTGACGGGCTTTTTCCTAAACTTTCCTATCGTGTCGCAAACCGCTTGGATTATTGGCCTCATCCTGAACCGCCGCACCATCTCCTTCAATTTTCCAAACAAACTCTAACTGAGCTTTTACATCAAGCCGGGTTCGAAATTTTTGCAACCTATACCAGAAGCATTCCCCTTGCGATCTCATTTGACCTGAACAATTTGCATAAACGTTCACCGAAGTTATGGCTTTACACATCCGTTTTTTTACCTACCGCATTGATCGACTCATGGATCGGGGCTGGCGATTGGATGTATGTTTTTGCTAGAAAGATTTCTCGATGATACGACTTTCCAGTATTCCTCGCTTTTATAGTTGAGACGTCTATTATGACTATTCTCAACTACTACCAAAACAGAAAGGAATTAACATGAAAGCACTTCTCATTTTATTCGGCCTCTTCCTACCAATGGCGGCCTGGGCGGATTCAATTACAATTAATCTCACCGAATGGAGTTTTACCGGATCGAACACTGATTTGACTCCAATCCCATATGGCGGCGCTCTTCAAATTAAAGGAACAGATAACACCGGAGCCGCATTCAGCATGTCACTCAATACAAATTGGAGCGCGAATTTTAATTCGTTCGACGAAGTGGTCACAATTGGTGGCTTTACGGCGACCGGAATACAAAAAGCAACGACTTTTTCGATCACTTCGTCGCTTGGCAATTTTTCCGGCAACTTCAATACGGGGACGAGCGCATACGATTTAGGAGTGAACGCGAGGCTCTTTAATACAGGGACTCCAGGTACTCCCAGACCCACTACTTTAAGTTTTATCAGCGCGGTCGAACTATATCTTGGTAACACCCGAACCGTAGTTAACACATTTAATTTTGTGAATTCGACCGGGATTTTTATTGCGCCACCCTTTAATCCGGTCACAGGGTCTAGACCCAACGTAATTGCAAGCGGCACAGGTAATGCTGCGAATATTCCAGAGCCAGCGTCAATGATCCTGCTTGGCAGCGGTCTTATCGGGCTTGCACTTCGTAGTCGCAGAAAAATAACTAACCTCTAATCACTTCGCATTTTCTATCTATTTCGTTCTCAGCCCTTATTGGTATGTACTTCTCCGGGCTGCTCAAGAAAATTCTCTGAGCAGTCCATTTTTTTGGCTCATTGGTACCACACAGAATTATCCTATGTCTATATTCTTCTGGCAGGCATTTACAACCCCTTAATATTTACGGATGATGGCTGATTCAGATTTTAACTTTTAAAATTGGAACTCATCACGCAACTACAAAAATTCATATGGCTCTGACAGCAGTAATTATTCTCTATATCTGCTTCCTGCTCGTAGGCTGGTACGCGGCGCGCAAAGTGAGAGGCGGCACTACAGCAGATTTAATCCTGGCAGGACGTTCGATGCCTTTGTGGATTGCGACGCTCACCATGACAGCTACGTGGGTAGATGGCGGATATTTACTCGGAACAGCCGAAGGAGCCTATAAATCCAGCGTCGCGCTCGGAGTGCAAGGCGGTTTATGTTTTGGACTCAGCTTAATTTTGGGTGGATTATTTTTCGCGAAAACGATGCGGAAGTACGAATTCACTACGCTGATTGATCCATTTGAAGCACGCTTCGGCAAACGCTGGGCTGCCGTCCTGTTTATTCCGGCAATGCTTGGCGAAGTTTTTTGGAGCGCAGAATTATTGGTTGCGGTCGGCTCTACGATCAGCGTGATGTCCACTTTATCGCTCAGCCTGGCGATCATAATTTCTGCGGTAGTCATCACGTCTTACACGATGCTCGGCGGTATGTGGTCAGTCGCGTACACTGACGTTTTTCAACTTGGATTAGTAGCGATTGGATTACTCTTAGCCATCCCTTTCATGCTAAATGCAGTCGGCGGATTAGAAATGGCGTGGTCGAGTTATGCGGCTGTGCACCAAAATGGAACTTCCATCATTCCTCCGCTTCACGCTGTCGGAGGAATCTGGACAACCCAAACAATTATTAATTGGTGGGACGTTAGTGCGATGTTAGTTTTCGGAGGCATTCCGTGGAATTGTTATTTTCAACGCGTCCTTTCATGCCAGTCTCCAAAGCGGGCACAGCAGCATTCAATTTTTGCCGGAGTCCTGACCATCGCCTTCACTGTACCCCCGTTAATATTGGGGATTTCAGCGGTCAGCTACAAATGGCCTGAAAATTTACTGGCACAGTTACAATCGCAACCTTCGCAAACCTTGCCGATGATTTTTCAGTATGTGACGCCGTCATTGGTTGGGATTTTAGGCTTGGGAGCAATCATCGGAGCCGTGACCTCCAGCTTCAGTTCGTCAATTTTATCTGCCGGATCAATGTTTGCGTGGAACTGTTACCACCGCTTGTTCAAGCCGGATTTGTCAGTCACGCAGATGAAGCGGTTACTAAGAATTTCTATTGTGGTTTTGGGAGCCGCCGCCACGGTCATGGCTTTCAAAGTGCAAAGCGTTCAGGCGCTTTGGTTTTTCACGAGTGACCTGATTTTCGTTCTGCTTTTTCCGCAATTGCTTTTTGCATTATTCGATAAAAAAGTGAATCGAATCGGATCAATCACCGCGTTTTGTGTTTCGTTATTTCTACGCCTCGGTGGAGGTGAACCGTTATTTAATTTGCCAGCGTTTATTCCCTATCCTGAAATTTTTGCCGCATTTTTATCTGGCGATCCAAAAAGCTGGTACGACGGAGGCACTTTGCTGTTTCCATTTAAGTCTTTAGCTGTCACAGTTGGAATTATTTTGTTGCCAATCGTCTCGCGTTTGACTATAAAGTGGGATCAACCCTTGCCCCTTAGAAACACCTCTTAACACGTAGTACGCAATGAAATTTAATTTATCCTCACTTCTGAAAGTCCTAAAATTTTCCACATTAGCCTTAGTTTTTCTGATCGGTTACCAAGTCGCCGGTAAAGATTATCCACAAGCCACTTCAATTGTTGGCTGGGTTCTTGGGTTCATGATTGGGATTAAGATCAGCTTACGAAAAACCAGCGAAGAATCTGAGTAAATAAATCCAGAAGAATAGAACGCGGATTGGGCCGATCAGGCGGGTTTACGCGGGTCTGAATTTATAAACCAC
>JAYTCQ010000362.1:0-16353 GCA_043736395.1 Blastocatellia bacterium
ATGGAATATATCGAAGGGCAGTCCATCACCCATTACTGCACCGCGCATCAGCTTTCGCTCAACGACCGCCTGCAACTTTTTCGCACCGTCTGCGACGCCGTGCAGTACGCGCATCAAAACCTGGTCGTGCATCGTGATCTCAAGCCCGGCAATATTTTGGTTACGGAAGCCGGGACAGTAAAGCTGCTCGACTTTGGCATCGCCAAGTTGCTCAACCCGGATTTGAGTCCTGACGATTCCGCCTCCACGCGCACGGGTCTGCATTTGATGACGCCGGAATATGCCAGCCCAGAACAAGTGCGAGGCGAACCAATTACCACCGCCAGTGATGTGTATTCGTTGGGCATCGTGTTGTATGAGCTACTGACGGGACAGCGACCGTATCAATTTAAGAATCACTCGTTGCCAGAAATCGAGCGCGTGATTTGTGAACAGGAACCGACAGCGCCGAGCAGAAGTCAGAAGTCAGAAGGCGGAACGCGGAACGTGCCAATCACCGACCACCAACCACCAGCCACGGCTTTGCGTGGCGACTTGGACAACATCGTCCTGATGGCGCTGCGCAAAGAGGCACGCCAACGCTATGGTTCGGTCGAACAGTTGAGTGAAGACCTGCGGCGGTATTTGGCGGGGGAAGCGGTGCTGGCGCGCAAGGGCACGCTTGGCTATCGGGTTGGCAAGTTCGTGCGGCGGCACCGCATCGGCGTGGCGACCGCAGCCATCATTTTCATCACGCTGCTCGGCGGGATTGTGGCGACTTCATGGCAGGCGACAGTGGCGCGGGCGGGCGCACGTGAGAATCGCCGGTTGCTCTATGCTGCCCAAATGAACCTGGCGCAACAGGCTTGGGAAACGACGAATATTGCGCGTCTACGTGACTTGGTAGAAAGTCACCGACCGTCACCGGATGCGTCACCAACGGAAGACTTGCGCGGCTTCGAGTGGTATTACCTATGGCGGCTTTATCATCACACGGGCGAACGCTTCAGCTTGCGACATACGAAAGAAGTTTGGTCGGTTGCATTTGCACCGGACGGCAAAACGGTAGCGACGAGCGATGACGAGGGCAAAGTGAAGCTGTGGGATACCGCGACCGGACAGGAACTCCGCACGCTGCAGGGGCACACGAATACTGTTTGGTCGGTGGCTTGGTCACGGGATGGGCAAAAGCTGGCGACGGCTAGTCATGACAAAACGGTGAAATTGTGGGACGCGGAAACCGGGCGAGAACTGGTCACGCTCAGAGGACACACCAAGCGCGTCAATGCGGCGGTGTTCGCGCCGGATGGCAAAACATTGGCGACAGGCAGTGATGACGGCACGATGCGTGTGTGGGATGCGGTGACCGGCAGTGACCTACGGACGATTCAGAGCCGCGCGACCTGGGTGCGGGCACTGGCCTACTCGCCGGATGGTCGCACGTTAGCGAGCGGGCTTTCTGATTCTGTCAGGTTGTGGAATGCGAGTACGGGACAGGAACTTCGCACCTTTGATGCGCCAGTGGGGATGGTCTGGTCAGTCGCTTTTGCACCGGACGGCGTAATGCTGGCATCCGGTGGCAATGACCGCACGGTACATTTGTGGGAAGTTCAGACAGGGCAAGAACTCGCTGCGTTCAAGGGAACCAGCGAAATCCGCGCCGTTGTCTGGTCGCCGGATGGACAACGCCTGGCGAGCGGCAATGCTGATCGCACGGTGAAGTTATGGGATATAACCAGCAAGCAAGAACTCGCTACGCTCAAAGGCCATTTGGGACAAGTATGGGCGGTCGCATTTGCACCGGATGGAAAAACCTTAGCCACATGTGGCGATGACTTCACTGCCAGATTATGGGACATCATGACAGCGCTGGAAATTACGACGCTCAAGACTGGTATGGTGGGAAGTACTATCGCATTTTCGCCCGAAGGTCAGCGGCTGGCGACAGGCAATACAGGCAGCAATATTGCCAAATTATGGGAAGTGGCGACAGGGCAGGAACTCGCTGTCTACCAAGGGCACACGTATCTTGTTCCGGCGGTCGCTTTTGCGCTGAGTGGGAAAATGTTGGCGACGGGCAGTGCAGACCGCACCGCAAAATTATGGGATGCGGCAACAGGGCAGGAACTGGCGACCTTGTCAGGGCATTCAGCCCAGATCAGTGCCGTGGCGTTTACACCGGATGGGCGCAAACTGGCGACGGGCAGCTTTGATCGCACTGCGAAATTATGGGACGTGACAACAAGGCAGGAACTCGCCGTGCTCAAAGGGCATACTAACCTGATCTTTTCGGTTGCGTTCTCGCCCGACGGCACAAAGTTGGCAACGGGAAGTTATGATCTGACGACGAAGTTATGGGACGTGACGACAGGGCGTGAAATTGCCACGCTCAAAGGTCATAGCAAACCGATTCTCGCCGTCGCTTTTGCGCCTGACGGCAAGATACTCGCTACGGGCAGTGCTGATAGTACTGTCAAGTTATGGCAAGTGAGTACCGGGCAGGAACTCATGACGATCAAGGGGCACGCTGGACACGTTCGCTCCATCGCCTTTGCGCCGGATGGAAAGAGATTAGCCACGGGAAGCAGTGAAGGCATCGTCAGATTATGGGACGTGGCAACAGGGCAGGAATTGCTCGCACTCAAGGGCCACACGGACGTGGTGACTGCCGTAGCTTTCTCGCCGGACGGGCAACTTCTGGTGAGCGGCAGCCAGGATGGCACGATGAGGTTCTGGCGCGCGGCGACCCGTCAAGAGGTCGCCAATTCAGATAAACCGTAAGCCCTATGGAGCAATAACATTTTCCATTGTTCATTTGTCATTTGATATTTTTCATTGGCAAGCGGTTCTTACTGGCGGGTGCGCTCTTAACCATGACAAATGGAAAATGAACACTAAATTTTATGTCGGAATCCAACCCAAAAGAATTCACACTCCTGCTGGCTGAATATCATAGCGGCGATCATGAAGCCGCGCAGCAATTGATCACGGTCGTTTATCAAGAACTGCGACACTTGGCACAGTACTATCTTCAGCAGGAACGCTCTGATCACACATTGCAAGCGACAGCACTTGTCCATGAAGCATATCTTCGACTCTTCTCTGGCGAAGGCGACTTTGAGTGGCGAGATCGGGCGCATTTCTTCTCCATTGCTGCGCGGCAGATGCGTCGCGTACTCGTGGATTATGCGCGTCATAGAAATGCGGAAAAACGATTTGGCGGAACCATCAAATTCTCACTGGATGAGATTACCGGAGAATCTTTTAAGAAAGATGAGGAGATAATGGCATTGGATGAAGCCTTGCGCCAATTAGAAGTGATTGCTCCACGTGCCAGCCAAGTGGTTGAGTTGCGTTTCTTTGCAGGGCTGATTGAAACTGAAGTAGCAGAAGTACTTGGAATTTCCCTCGCCACCCTCAAGCGAGATTGGGATTTCGCTAAAGCCTGGCTCTTTAGCCAGCTACGAAATTCTTAAATTTCAGTTTCTGATTATTACAGCCCAATGAGTTGGGTGCTTATTCTACGAACTCTACTTGCACTTGCTTCGGAATCACGCCTGCTTTGAAGCCTTCATCCAGCAACAACTGCACTGCTTTTTTATCCGCTTCCGTATAGCCCAGCGTACTTTTATTGACCCACATTGCGACGAAACGATCAGCGGTTTCGACTTCCATATCGCGGGCAAATTGCATGGAGTAATTGAGTGCAGCTTCGCGGTTGTCCATGGAATATTCAATGCTGCGATGGAGCCATTTAGAAACTTCTAATTGCAGCTCTCGACCTAAGGATCGCCGGATGCAATTTCCGCCCATCGGCAAAGGTAAGCCGGTTTCTTTTTTCCACCACGCGCCGAGGTCTACAATTTTATCAAGACCGTCTTCGTGGTACGTGAGCTGACCTTCGTGGATCAGCAAACCCGCATCAACATTGCCTGCTTTTACTTCGTCAATGATTTTGTCGAATTCTACGACCACGTATTTGAATTCCGGCAGATACAATTTTAAAGCCAGAAAAGCACTGGTCAACGTACCAGGAATCGCGATTGTCATATCTTTGAGACGAGACGCCGGAACCGGTTCACGGGCGACAACAATTGGACCGTAACCATCGCCGATGCTCGCTCCGTGCGGCAGCAACGCGTAGTTGTCAGAGATGTGCGCATAAGCGTGAAATGAGACGGCGGTGACATCGAATTCCTGCGTCGTCATTGCAATTTGGTTGAGCGATTGAATGTCTTTGAGGACGTGCGTGAATTCCAATTCGTCGGTGTCAATTTTGTCGGTGGCGAGTCCATAAAACATGAACGCATCATCAGAATCAGGGCTGTGGGCAACTTTAATTTGTGTAGTCATAAATGGTGGTCGGTGAGCGGTGGTCGGTGGTCGGTTTTATGAAAGTTCGCGGTTCGCAGTGAAGACAGTTCGCTGCATTCTTACTTTGAACTGTGTACTACGATCTGCGAACTTCTTTCCGATCACCGACTCCCGACCACCTTTTCATATTCTCGAAATGAATTGTACGTCGTATCACGCTCAACGGCAGTGAATCCGGCTTCTTGAATTAAATGAATAATTTCTTTTTTGCTCGCTTCGTTTTCGCTGGGAGCTTCGACCAAATAGGATTCCATTAATTCACCGCCTCCGGTGATGGTTCCGTCAAAATCGTTAGCCCCGAAATGAAGCGCGGTTTGCGCTAATTTTTTGCCGAGCATAACCCAATATGCTTTGATGTGATCGAAGTTATCGAGCATCAAACGCGACACAGCAATCGTTTTTAAGCTGTCAATTCCTGACGGCCCTGGCAAATAACTAAGCTGTGTTCCGGCTGGAAAAAAAGCCAGCGGAATGAAGCATTGAAAGCCGCCGGACTTGTCTTGTTGTTCGCGTAATTTCACCAGATGATCTACGCGATCTTCGTGATTCTCGATGTGACCGTAAAGCATCGTCGCATTGGTTTTGATATTTGCCTGATGAACTTTTCCAGCTAAATCCAGCCAGCGTTGTCCATCGGTTTTGTGCGAACAGATTTTTTCGCGGACTCGTTCATGAAAAATTTCTGCGCCGCCGCCGGGACAGGAATCCATTCCCGCTTCGTGCAATTTTTGAATGACTTCTTCGTCAGACATTTTATAAAAATTCGCGAAGAAATCTATCTCCACCATTGTGAAAGCTTTCAGGTGCATCGCCGGAAATTCGCGCTTTAAGGTTGAAAGCAAATCGGTGTAATACGAGAAGGGCAGCCGTGTATTTAAGCCGCCGACAATGTGTAATTCCGTAGCTCCCTGCGCCTGTGCTTCGCGCGCCATCGCCAAATTTTCTTCGATGTTGTGCGTGTAACCGCCTTCCTGATTATGCTTCACAAAAAAGCCACAAAATTTGCAATCCGCGTAACAAAAATTCGTCGGATTCAAATGGCGATTGACGTTGAAATAAGTATTGAGTCCGTGCTTGCGACGACGAACAATATCCGCGAGACGGCCTACGCCATGCAGGTCGTTGGAAGCGAATAACGTCACGCCGTCATCGAACGTTAATCGTTCGTTGGCGATCACTTTTTCTGTAATTGATTTGAGGTTGGGATCAATAAAAAAATTGTTCATATATTTACTGGGCGCTCGCATCCTGTGGGCGACTCCATTATTTTAATAATTTCTTAATCAATTTTTCCGCTTCTTTCCGATCCATTTCACCTGCGGCGGATTGCACTTCGGTTGCTAAAATTTCGCCATCGGATTTCATCTTTTTCGTTTCGATCAATAACGAAAACGGAGTTCCCCATTTGCGTGCATCGCCGCACTGTTTGCGGTACATGAAATGCGTAGATTTTTCGCGCATTTTCTCATCACTATTTTCAATGCAAATCGGGTAAGTTGGTTGATGCGTTTTGATAAATTCTTTAACTTCTTGTTCGGAGGAATAATTGCAGATGCCGACGACGGCTAAGCCTTTATCGCCGAATTTTTTCAGCAGATGACTGATGGTTTCATAATCGTGATTGCTGTTTTCGCACCACGCCGCGAAGTACGTTACAAGGACTAATTGCTTTCCTTTTGAAAATTCGCGCAGATCAATTTTTTGCCCTTCAATCATCGTCGGCAATGTAAAGTTTTTATATTCCAGCATGTGACTTTGATACGAGACAAGCTGATGATCAATTTCATCTTTCAAGGCTTTTTGAGCATTGAGCGGAAGGCTCATTAAAAGTAAAAGTGCGAATAATAATTTTTTCATTTGAGTAATAAAATGTCTGCGGCAACTGTGAGAAATAAGATAATGCTGACAACAGCATTCGTCGTAAAAAATGCAGCATTCAGCCGCGAAAGGTCATTGGCTTTTACGATGCTGTGTTGATAAATAAGCAATGCCGCCGTCGCGAAAATCCCAATCAATCCAATCCAATGTAAACCTGTCAACGCATAAACTGCGAGCAACGCTGCAAACATTCCAAGATGCAAAATCCGTGCGATCCAAAGTGCATTGGCAATGCCGAATTTTTGCGGGATCGAATTCAATCCTGCCTTCACATCAAATTCGTAATCCTGACAAGCGTAGATAACATCGAATCCCGCCGTCCACAACATTACTGCGAGGCTTAATAATAAAGGCACAGGAGAATCTATGGCTCCGCGGACTGCAATCCAGGCTCCGGTTGGCGCGATGCTCAGGCACCAGCCTAAAACCAGATGTGAAAAGCTGGTGAAGCGTTTCGTGTACGAATAAAAAAGAACTGACGCCAACGCAATCGGCGAAAGCAAAAGTGTTAATTGGTTTAGTTCATAAGCTGCAATAAAAAATAATATTGAAGACGCAGCAGTGAAGAGGGCAACAAAATTTGTGCTGAGCAATCCCGCCGGAATCGCACGCATAGACGTTCGTGGGTTTGCGGCATCAATGCTTTTATCCGCCAAACGATTAAACGCCATCGCGGCAGAACGAGCTCCGACCATGGCGACGACAATCCAAAAAATTTGCCACGCCGAAGGGAATCCGTGCGCAGCCAGAACCGCACCCAAAAATGCAAAGGGAAGCGCGAACAAGGTGTGCTCAATCTTGATCATTTCCAAAGTTATTTTCAGGCTCTTTAACATAAAAAATAGATGTTGGATGTTAGATATTTGATGCTGGGTTTTTGATGTGGATACCAAGTTCTTGAATCAGGAATCCCAGCATCCAGCATCTAAAATCTAGCATCTCTTCTCGCTTCCTTCCCAACGATTTTTTTGTTCGTGTTCGACTCCTAAATGATCTAATAACCGGGCGACAAAGTGATCTACCAAATCATCAATCGTATTGGGAAAATGATAAAAGCTCGGCATCGCGGGAATAATTCTAACTCCCATTTTGGAGAGCTTCAGCATATTTTCCAAATGAATCGCATGTAGGGGAGTCTCACGCGGAACCAATATTAACGGCCGATTTTCTTTCATCATCACATCCGCGGCACGATGTACGAGGTCTCGCGCAATCCCCGTAGCGATGCACGCCAGCGAACTCATACTGCATGGGACAATCACCATCGCATCAGAAAGATATGAACCGCTGGCAATCGAAGCGCCAATATCGGCAGCCGGATGAAGAATGATTTTATCAGAAGATTCGCCGATTAATTCGCGAACAACTCTGGGTTCTGTGCCGGCGACATTGATACCAAGTTCTTCACCGACAACACGGATTCCGGCTTTGGTGATGACCAGATCAACTTTGGCAACGTCGGAGCATTCATTCAATCGCTGCAACAGTTTTTGCGCGTAAATTGAACCACTCGCTCCTGTGATGCCAACCGTGATTGATTTCATCTTTCTGCTTTCAATGCTATAAAGTTGTTTTTCCACAACCGAAGTATAAGCCTGTAAAATGGCGATTATGTCACGAAAGTATGGATCATCAAAACTTGAAAGAATTACTGTTACGCTTTCAAACGGGCGAAACAAATGTTGAAGAAGTCATCGAAAAGCTGAAAGATTTGCCATATGAAAATCTTGGTTATGCGAACGTAGATCATCACCGCGCCATCAGGCAGGGCTTCCCCGAAGTGATTTTCGGTCACGGCAAAACTCCTGAGCAAATTGCCGGAATTGCCGAACGCCTACTCGCACGCGCGGGCAATGTTCTGGTGACAAGAACCAATCAGCAAGCCTTTGAATTAGTGCAAAAAATTAATTCTGAAGCGGTCTTTCACGAATCTTGTAAGGCAATTTCTGTGATTCGGGATCGAACCGAGCACGGGAAAGGAACGATTGCAATTGTGACTGCCGGAACTTCGGATATTCCGGTCGCGGAAGAGGCGGCTTTGACGGCTGAAGCGATGGGCAACCGTTTATTGAAATTATTTGATGTTGGAGTGGCCGGGATTCATCGGTTGCTGAGTCGCCGCGAAATTCTGCAATCGGCCAGGGTCGTTGTTTGTGTCGCGGGGATGGAAGGCGCGTTGCCTTCGGTAGTTGGCGGGCTGGTGAGCGTTCCGGTGATTGCTGTGCCGACGAGCATCGGTTACGGTGCCAGCTTTGGCGGAGTTGCGGCATTGCTTGGAATGCTGAATTCCTGTTCTTCAAATGTGACAGTCGTCAATATTGATAATGGTTTTGGTGCTGGTTATGTGGCGAGTTTAATTAATCGTGGATAGAGTGTTGCGCGGCGTGAAAAATTAATTCAGATACTTTGATTTTTTCTCGGAAGAGTTTAACCATTCAGTATATGTCATAAGTGCCAGCATGATCTGCTGGTGACGAGATGGCGTAGCGCTCCATTGCCGGTAGACTGCTACAATAACCTCTCGTTTAGTTCTTTGGCGTGAAGGGGTTGATAGTACCCAGTGAGCTATCATCCCCTTCTTTTAACTTCTTACCTAAAAATCCCACCGATCAAAAAAATCCCTACCAAATAATTCAATTTTTACAATCAAGATAAATTAATTTCGCAAGTCACATGAACGCACTTCATCGTGAAAGCTGAAAGGTATTACTGTTAAAGTGAGGAAAAATTCAGGAGTGTATTTAGAACACAACGCTTTGTAATAACGTTTCAAAAAACCGATGAAAGTAATTGGAATCTGCCCCGTTAGTTTCCAATTACTTTCATCGTAACCAATGAAACTACTACCGAAAAAGCAAGCACAGTCTAACGGTCACATTGCGTTAAAGCAAGTTAAAATTTAAAGTTTGTATTTAACTTGATGGAAATAAAGGAAATATAGTTTTAATTTTTTTCAATCATTCTTATATTTTTTTAATACTGTTTTTTTAGATGTGTTAACTTCTTATTCTGCAATAGGTTGACGATTACAGTTTTTTTAACGATAATCGCGTCGCGGTTTAACTTGAAATTACAATTTCTGTCACAATGAATAGTTTACGCTGGAGGCAGTTTCAATTCAGCTTTTTTTGATTGGTGAATGATGCGCATGCGAATTGATTTGGTGGATTGGATTGCCTTGAATATGGTACGCGGGATCGGCCCGCGCACGGCGAATTTATTGCTAGATCGTTACGGTGCCCCGGCGAATGTATTTGCGGCTCCACTGGAAGCTTTGCTGCGCGATGGCTTGAAACCCGATACGGTCGCGCAACTCAAAAATACCGAAATCCTCGCCAAGGCCGAATCCGAGATCGAACACCTCGAATCGCTCGGCGCGAATGTTATTACACTTGCTGACGAAGAATATCCCGAATTACTCAAAGAAATTTATGATCCGCCGATAGTGCTCTATGTGAAGGGCGATTTATCCAGCGCGTTAACTCGTCCGGCCATTGGTATCGTCGGCTCCAGGCGATGTTCGACGTATGGCGTGAATGCGGCAAATTTTCTGGCGCGTGAGTTAGCAGCGCAGGGAATTTCAATCGTCTCAGGATTAGCGCGTGGAATAGATGGTGCTGCGCATCGCGGCGCAATTGAAGCCGCTGGAAAAACAGTCGGCGTTATCGGCACCGGCTTGGATGTAGTTTATCCTAAAGAACATAAAAAACTGACTGATGAAGTCGCTGAAAATGGTGCGGTAGTTTCTGAATTTCCGCTTGGAACTCCGCCACTCGCGCAAAATTTCCCCTATAGAAATCGAGTCCTCAGCGGCCTGTGTTTTGGAATTTTAGTTGTCGAAGCCTCTGAACATAGCGGATCTTTAATTACAGCTCGCCTTGCCCATGAACAAGGTCGCGAAGTTTTTGCCGTCCCTGGAAATATTACTTCGCAGACTTCCTTCGGTCCGAATTTCCTGATTAAAGATGGAGCGAAATTAGTGCAGCAGGCGCGTGACGTGATCGAAGAGTTACCGCCCCACATTAAGGAAGCTTTGCCCGGATACGAATTGCCGGAAGGAAAAAAGAAAAAATCTCAAGCCTCTGCACAAATGACTTTTGAAGCGGTGGCGTTAAGCGTGACAGAACAAAAAGTACTGAATTTATTGACCGCTGATTCAGCTTCGCATATTGATCAACTGTTAATGACGAGTGGTTTGTCGTCACCTGATTTGATGGCTGCATTGCTTGGCTTGGACATGAAAGATAGAATCAGAGAGCTTCCGGGAAAATGTTTTGTGAAAAGGTTATAAGTAGTGCATTTCTTTGATTCGATTCAGGCGTGGTTCAGCAGTGTAGCGACGCAAATAGTTGTCATGCCCATTTATTGGGCTGCACCGATGATGGCATTGATTGCGATTGCCGATTCGTCGTTGCTCTCATTGCCGGAAGTTAATGACATTATTACTGTCACGCGAATTGCTCATAATCCACACGAAGTCTATTATTTCCCACTTTTTCCCGCTGTTGGTTCATTAGCCGGATGCCTGATTTTGTACCGGATCGCTCGACAGGGACGCAAATTTTTAACGAGCCGATTTCAACCGAAATTGCTGGCGCGGGTCGAAGATTTATATCGGCGTTGGGGATTATTAGCATTGGCGATACCGGCTTTATTGCCTCCACCGTTGCCTTTCAAGGTTTTTGTCGCAACTGCCGGAGCGCTCGGTTATCCCTTACGAAAATTTATTTTGACGGTCTTGATTGCCCGATTAATTCGTTATTATTCCTGGGGCATCGCCGCCTATTTTTTCCGTGAAGAAGTCTTGCAGGCAATTGAGTGGATCAAGGATCATTTTTCCGAAATTTTAATTATTCTACTCATTTTTGTTGCCATTGGGATGGTCATCAATTGGTGGCTCCGCGACGGGAAAGCAAAGTTAGTCAATTCATCAAATGATTGAGGTTTCATTGTCATGTATTTATTACTCACCGGAATAATGGATTGGTTCAAAAATCTAAAAGCTGCGCTGATCGGATTCGGCGCACTTGGGATTTTCTTAATTGCATTGATGGACGCCGCTTTTATCCCGATGCCCGGCGGCCCCGATGTAGTCGTTATCTCACTCTCCATCGCTGCCCCCGCGCTAATGCCGCTGTACGTCTTCGCCGCGATGGCAGGCTCAACGCTTGGCTCGCTAATTTTATACTTCGTCGGAGTCAAAGGAGGCGAAGCCGTCCTCAAAAAATTCAGCGAAGAAAAGCGTAACAAAGTGCAAAAAGCCCTCGATAAATACGATATTTGGGCAATGCTGGTGGCCGCCGTCATGCCGCCGCCATTCCCCTTCAAAATTTTCGTTTTATCGGCTGGAGCGTTCAAAATGAAGCTCTGGCGCTTCGTCGTAGCGATGATTTTAGGCAGAGGTTTCCGTTTTATTCTGGAAGGATATTTAGCCGTCCGCTACGGCGAACAAGCGACCGAAATCCTCAAACATAACGGAGGTAGAATTGGCCTCGGCATCGCCGCTATGATCCTGATTATTTTAGTTGTGAAAATGATTCTTGATCGGAAAAACAACAGCCGCGAGTTGGAGGCTTCAAGCTGATCTTAATCGTATCTTCCTGCAATGTTTTTTTGTTAGGTTGACGCTAATTAATAGAAACTCTTTTTATTGACACTCATGAGTCAGTCGCTATAATTTTATCTTTGGTTGAGCTTTTCTCAGCCACGATTTCCAAGAGGTAATCAGATGCGACAAGCTGTCATTATCAGTGCAGCGCGAAGTGCGATTGGGAAATTTCAGGGTTCATTGAGCGGCTTTACTGCGCCGGAGCTTGGGGCGCTCGCGATTCGAGCAGCGCTCGAACGCGCAAAGCTTGAACCTCAGCAAATTGATGAAGCGATTATGGGTTGTGTGTTGCAAGCGGGGCTGGGGCAAAATCCTGCCCGTCAGGCTGCGCTCAAGGCGGGATTACCGGATGCGGTTTCGGCTTTTACGGTGAATAAAGTTTGCGGCTCCGGGTTGAAATCCGTGATGCTCGCGGCTCAGGCGATTGCTTGTGGCGATGCGGAAATCATCGTCGCTGGTGGAATGGAGTCAATGACGAATGCACCGTATTTATTGACGAAGGCGCGTGCTGGCTATCGGATTGGTAATGCAGAAATGATTGACGCGATGATTCACGATGGGTTGTGGTGCGCGATGGATCATTGGCACATGGGCGAAACCGGAGAAGTCGTCGCCGAAAAATATCAGATCACGCGTGAGCTGCAAGATGACTTCGCGTTCAATTCGCATCGCAAAGCATCCGCCGCAATTGCGTCTGGAAAATTTGTAGAGGAAATTTTTCCGATCAGCATTCCACAGCGCAAAGGCGATCCGATAATTTTTGAGACGGACGAAGGTCCGCGTGCTGATACATCTATCGAAGCATTATCAAAACTCAAACCTGCCTTTCGAAAAGAGGGAACTGTCACGGCGGGAAATGCTTCGGCGATTAACGATGGAGCGGCGGCGCTAATTGTGACTTCGGCGGAAAAAGCTGCATCGCTTGGCATCGAACCTTTGGCGCGGATTACGGCACAGGCTACTTCCGGGATTGAACCGAAATTAGTGATGATGGCTCCGGTCGAAGCGACGCGAAAAGTTGCCGCGAAAGCCGGATGGAATTTGCAGGATGTTGATCTGTTTGAATTCAATGAAGCGTTCTCTTCGCAGTCCGTCGCGCTTGCCAAAGTCTTAGAACTTGATCCAACCAAGATCAATGTTAATGGTGGCGCGGTGGCTCTCGGGCATCCCATCGGAGCTTCCGGCGCGAGAGTGCTCACGACTTTGTTGTATGAAATGAAACGGCAAGCAGCGCGGCGCGGCATTGCGAGTTTATGTTTAGGAGGCGGGAATGCGGTGGCGATTGCGGTGGAGCGATAAAGTACGGTACGAGAACTTGATAAATGCGCCAAGTCGCTCTCGCTCCTCGTACCGCAATCCCCAATCGTAAATCCAAAATTTTTATCTATTCACTTTGAAATCCTGTTATTCTATTAGATACTATTTAGGTTAATTCTATCTGACAAATTATGATTTACTGTCAAAGTTGCAAAGCTCAAAATCCACTCAACGTCGAATACTGTCTCGAATGCGACACGCAACTTTATCTCATCAACTATGTTCCCGGTGAGACGCCTGACTTTGTAGACGCGCCGCTCGAAGAGCATTTGCTTGAACGCATCAGTGCGCTGGAATTTTCGCTCCAACGTTGCAACGATAGATTTGAACAACTGCTTGATCTCGCCCATCAACAGGCGACGGGTAGCTTCTACAATCACATGATGTTAGAGGCGATGGCGGATATTCTGACCGAGCGCGGACTGTTAGATCAGGATGAACTCGAACAACGCTGGAAAGTGCGCATCGCGCGTCATCACGAAAAATCTGTGGAGCGTGATCGTCTGGATGAACGTTGCGAACGAATCATCAACGGCTATCGTGGCGAAGACGTTGACCGCTTCGCCGATATGGTGGACGAAGGCGTAGTCCTTCTTGGTGAAAATCAAATGCGCCGCGGATTGCGTCTGCTAGAAACGGCGCTTGATCTTGATGAAAATAATTATGAATTAACTTTTCTGCTTGGTGAATACTCCTTCCACGTCGGCAAAGCCGCCGAAGCCTACGCGTATCTCAATCAAACGTTATCGCTGAATCCAGCGCATTTTGGAGCGCATCTGTTGCTTGGATTATTAGCTGGAGATGAAGGCGAAACCGAGACGGCGAAAATTCATTTGACGCAGGCGTTGGAGTTCGACAAAAATTCTTTCGCGGCGCATTACGGATTGGGTCGCTTGCTGGCTCGCGAAAAGAAATTGAGCGAATCCTTGACGCATCTGAAACGCGCTCTATCATTGCAGCCCGCGCCGGAAATGCATTATTTGGTCGGAAGAATTTATTGGGATCAGGGACGCTCGGATCAGGCCTTAAAACATCTGCAAAAAGCCGTTCGACTTGACCCGCGATTTGATGCTGCGCTGTATGAATTAGGATTGTTATATTGGCAGACAAATCGGACGCGTGAAGCCCAGGCGCATTTCCGTGCCGCCTACGAAATCAATCCGCGAATTTCCCATTATCGTGCCGCGCTCCAAGCCAGCGCCGGAGACGAATTGCCAGTTCCGCCTGCCATTAACTGGAGCGCCTTTGTGCCGACCAGAAAAGCCCGCCATAACGAATCCCGCTTTATTGAGTTACTGCGTAGAGATTTGAATACTTTTTCATTTTTGAGTTTGGATGAGCGGAAGAAGTAAGAATATTTCGTTAACGATTTAAATAATGTGTCACCTAGAGCGTTTTCAGTGAGATCGTACAGTCTAAATTTAATGAATTGTCGCGTCGTGCCCTCACCTCTCCAACTGCCGCATCAATATCTTGTTATATTTCTTTGTCTGTAATGCATCTGGCTTTTATATCCGCATGCACATCTGCAAATAATTCGCGCAAAGTCGGTAGTTCGGTGACTTTTCTCGACACAGAAAGAGTGTATTCTTCTACTCCTTGACCATCCGCAGCGGCTTTTTCTCGACAAGCTTTTCTAAATCTGGTGGTAACGTAATTGTTATAGTCTCACTCATAATTTCTACCTCCGTTTAAGGTTTGATTGTCTAATTGCTTGGAGAACTGTTCAATCTTTCTCTCCTCTCTTGTCGCCTCCCCGTCCCAACCGCTATAATTCTCTTCGCAAATCCAATGACTCAACAACACGGAAATAAATCCAGAAATAGCAGTTGCAATTCAGGGTGATTGGGATATAATCTGTCTCATCTGTGAAACAGTTGTTTTCAGGTATGAAACATTATTAAGTGAAAGGTTACATGGTATGGCTCTTGAAAGAACAGTTGAACGAACCGACCGCAATGATCGCGCGAAAGCGATTGAAGCGGCAATTGCAAATCTTGAAAAACAGTTTGGTCGCGGCACCGTCATGCGCCTCGGCGAACAGCGCGTAGACGAAATCGAAGTCATCTCCACTGGCAGCTTGGGCATTGATGCCGCGCTCGGTGTGGGCGGCATCCCGCGTGGCAGAATTATCGAAGTTTACGGCCCTGAAAGCTCAGGAAAAACGACGCTGGCGTTGCACGTTGTCGCGCAGTCGCAGAAGCTGGGTGGTATTGCGGCCTACATTGATGCTGAACACGCGATGGATGCGGTGTACGCTGAAAAATTGGGCGTCAAGATTGACGATTTATTGATTTCGCAGCCTGATTCCGGTGAACAGGCACTTGAAATTACAGAAGCTCTGGTGCGCTCCGGCGCAGTAGATATTATCGTTGTTGACTCTGTTGCGGCGTTGACTCCCCGGGCAGAACTCGAAGGCGATATGGGTGATTCCTTGCCGGGATTGCAGGCGCGTTTGATGTCGCAAGCACTGCGCAAATTGACCGCCGTCGTTGGACGTTCCAATACTTCGTTATTATTCATCAATCAAATCCGCGAAAAAATTGGTGTCATGTTTGGCTCACCGGAAACTACTACTGGTGGACGCGCACTGAAATTTTATTCTTCCGTCCGCCTGGACATTCGCCGCATTGGAGCCATCAAAGATGGCGACGTTGTCGTTGGAAATCGCACGAAAGTGAAAGTTGCGAAAAACAAAGTTGCGCCGCCGTTCCGCGAATGCGAATTCGATATTATTTACGGCGAAGGCATCTCCAAACTCGGCGAAATTATTGATCTTGGTGTGGATAAAAAGATCGTCGAAAAATCCGGCGCATGGTTCTCATATAAAGGTGAACGCTTAGGGCAGGGACGCGATAATTCAAAAAATACATTGCGTGAAAATCCTGAAATGTGCGCTCGTGCTGAAGCGGAAGTGCGTATCGCTTTGGGCATTGGCGGCAAAGCGGCGACTGCTGCGGCAGCCTTGGCGACGGAAGTTAGTGCTGCCAACGATGCAAAGGTAGAAGCCAAAGCGGAAGCGAAGGCGAAGTAAAATTTGTAGTCACAATGTACAGCAGGCTGTTAGCCTGCGTCTGAGGTTGCGCTACCGATAACGTAGCATTAGCTGTGGACGCAGGCTAACAGCCTGTTGTACGATTTGTGGCTAATCAATTTATGAATTTAACTAAATTGCTCAATATCTTGAAGCGACCGAA
>JAYTCQ010000363.1:0-30557 GCA_043736395.1 Blastocatellia bacterium
TCAGCCTGCCCGAAATAAAGTAGGGCAGGCTGAGAACCTACCCTACTTTTGCGGTTATTTGTTCATCATCAGCGTCACAAAAACATCCTCTAATGAAGCATTCACGGCGCGAACTTCGCTGCCGACAATTTCTGTTTCGATGTGACTGAGTGGGACGTGCTCATCAATCAACGCATTAATGGATTGTCCGAAAATTGTGGCTTGCCGCACGTACGATTTATTCTTCAGCGCGGCCAGCGCGACAGCAGGTTGCGCGACGTTAACTTCAATTCGTTTCGTTCCAGGCGGTGTAATTTCAGGCAATGTTTTCAGCTCTTTCGGTGTTCCGCAGGCGATTAAATTCGATAAATAAATATACCCGATCCGGCTGCATCGTTCAGCTTCGTCCATGTAATGTGTCGTCACAAAAAATGTAATTCCCCGCCCTGACATTTCAAACAAAACGTCCCATAATTCACGTCGCGCTACGGGATCAATCCCGGCAGTTGGTTCATCTAAAAATAATAATTTTGGTGAATGAATAATCGCGCAGCACAATGCCAGCCGCTGCTTCCATCCCCCGGACAATTTTCCGGCGCGGCGATCAAGGTACGGATGCAGTTTCGTTATCTTTACGACTTCAGCAATGCGCGTTTTTTTTGCACCGTTGCTCAAGCCATAAATCCCCGCATAAAAATTCAAGTTTTCGCGCACCGTCAAATCATCGTAGAGGCTGAAATTCTGCGACATATAACCAACCTGACGGCGAATAGATTCAGCTTGTTTCAGGCAATCCAATCCGAACACTTCGGCTGCGCCGGAGGTTGGTTTTAGTAAGCCGCACAGCGTTTTAATAATCGTCGTTTTACCGGAACCGTTCGGGCCGAGAAAGCCAAAAATTTCTCCGCGCTGTACATCAAAACTAACACTATTTACAGCAGTGAAATTCTTAAATTGAATTGTCAAATTATTGAGAGTAATTGCAGCTGACATAATTGTGCTTTCTGTTCAGAGTTCAAACTTTAGTTTGTCAAACGCCGCGCTTCGCTGGCGTTCCCACGCTGAAGCGTGAACTCTGACGGTTACTGAAGATTTACGCTGACTGCCATTCCGGATTTCAGTTTGGAGTCGGTATTTTTGAGTTTAATTTTTACGCCGAAAACCTGATGATTTCTTTCCTCGCGGCTTTGTACGTTGCGCGGTGTGAATTCGCCTTGTTCATTAATTTGCTCAATCGTTCCTTCCAGAAATTGTGCTTCCCCTGCATCCACTTTCACTTGTACGTTTTGCCCAATTTTTATTTTCACGAGGTCAGGTTCGGGAACAAAAATTCTGACAAAAAGTTGATCGGCTTCCAGTAATTTCATCACGCTTCGATCTGCCGTGATGACATCACCAGGACGAATGGAAACAGCCTCAACCCGCGCCCGCGTTGGCGCATGTAATTCACCTTCAGAGATTAAAATCTTAAACTGCTCAACCTTCGCCTGCGCTTCCGCGAGCTGCGCGCGCGCGTCCGCAATTTCTTCTGGACGCGCTCCGACACGCATCATTTTTTCGGCTTGTTCGGCCTGACGTAAGCGTTCACTGGCACCGCGAATTTCTTCATGACGATTGCCGTTAATAACGACTTCTAATTTTTTCGATTCGGCATCGCGGCGAGCAGAGATGGCTTCGTAACGGTACTTCGCGCTGTCCACTTCATGTCGCGACAAATCACCGGATTGATGCAAAAGATTAAATCTTTCGTAACTGATTTTCGCACTGGCAACTTCGGCGTCGAAGGCGGCAACACTGGCTTTGACCTGAGCCACATCTTCAGGACGAGCGCCGTTGCGCATTACCTCAAAAGAAGCTTTGGCGGTTCCAGTCACAGCGGAAGCCTGCGCAATTTCTTCCACGCGAAAGCCCCGTAATAATTGATTCAAACGAGCGCGTTGTTGCGCGACACGAGCTGCTGCCTGCTTTAATTGCGAATGTAATTCCGCGACATCAAAGCGAACTAAAGGCTGATTGATTTCGACGCTGTGACCTTCTTCAACTAAAACCTGAGTCACGCGTCCGCCGACTCTGGAGCCGATTTTTATTTCGTGCGCTTCGACCGTTCCATGGAAGAGCGGCCGCTCAGGATTCACTTTGAAATTCGTATTCGCACAGGCTGACGTAAAGATCGCAATTGCTACTATGAATATTTTTCGGTAGTTGTTTTTCATTTTTCTCCCCAGAAAATCTGATCGAAGCAACAATCTGGCTGAAATTTTTCGGCTCATAGCAATTTTTCTCCCCAAAAAATTTGTTCTGTCTCCATGGAGTAACAGTTATTATGAGCGAAAATTTTCAATGCAGATTGCTGCTTACAACTACGAGTGGCAAAGACGAGAAAAACATGTCGCTCGCTAGAGTTCAGAGTTCACGCTTCAGCGTGGGAACGCCAGCGAAGCGCGGCGTTTGACAAACTAAAGTTTGAACTCTGAACGCTAGCAACTTTATTGGCGGGTCACACGGAATGGGTATTGATTGATTTCTTCGACTTCTCCAGTTGCTGTCACACCGGATAAAGTGAGAATGTAATCGGCGGTGGCAAGACGAGCTGCGGGAATTGTCAGGCTGATATTTTTGGCGGATTTTGGGGGAGTTTTGGTTGTTATTGTAAACGCTTTGCTGGTGTCTACCGCCCGAATTTCGGATTGATATTTTGCATATCTTTCACCTTCCAGCGACATTTGCAATGTCAGCTTTTCGACTCCTTTTTCAATTGTCAGGGTTTGCGCCTTCTTAGAATTAGGAGTACCTGTTGATCTAGTCCCACGCGTTTGATTAATGTCGAAAGCTCCGTTTAAAAGGAAGACAGGTGGCAGGTTTCGGGTTTCAGGTTTCGGGGTATTCGGTTTTGAGTTTTGGGATTCGGATTTTGATGGTTCAGGTATCGGCGTTGCTGCTTGCGATAAAGTTGCTTGCGGCGTTGCTTCTACTTTGGCAATTTCTGGATTAATGACAGTTGATGGCTGTGGCCTAAGCAAAAACCAGGTTCCCAGGATAGTAATCAAAATAACGGCGAATGCCCAGACCAATTGGCGTATCTTCAAACTGGAAAATAAATCTGAGAACCACGAAGTCGAAGTCGCAGCGATTATCTTTTTATCATGAACTCTTTCAGCAAGGGCTGCCCGCAATAAGTTTTGACTGAGCAAAACCCGCTGCCGATGTAACGGCGTCGTCAGATAATTTTTCTCGAATAAGCTTCGTTCCGATGCTGTTAATTCACCACGTACGTATTCATCAATCAAGTCATTTTCAATTTCGTTGAGTCGCTCGAAAGCTTCGTCATTGGATAAAAATTCAATTTCTATTTTTAGCGCTTCAGGCTCTGGCAAATCGCCAGTTAAATACTTTCGCAGCTTTTGATTGTCTCGTTCCATTAACAAAATTACCAAGTGGGGGCTTGCCAATATCTCCGTTCAACTTTGAAGTGGCAAAACTGACTTTTTCATGTCTCACGTTCTTGTAAACAATCGTTGACGCACGCTTCTAACTTATTTCGCAATCGTTGGGCCCGACTTCGTAGCGCATTCAAGGGGATTGCGTAAGTCGCCGCGAGAGCCAATCTGTTGTCAATTTTTTCACGGTGATCGGCTTGATAGTACGTCAGGATTAAGCGCCGATTCTCAAGCGAAAGCTCTTGCAGGCAACGATCAAAACAATCGCTCTGAGGATTTGCTTCCGGGATTTCCGGTGGATTCACAACTAATGGAGGCAACTCTTCAAAATCAATTCTTCGATGATTGGCGGATTTCAATTCTTCCAGTGATACAAGACGCGCCACGCCGTGACAATAGGAGACGATTTCCTGAATCACTTCACCTTGCTCAAGCTTTCGGGCGATACGGTCAAACGTTTCGTCCGCGCATTCTTCAGGAAAATAAGCGCCACGCCAATCGAAAAATTTTAGCAGCTTGCGGCGCAACGATTCATACATGATCCCGGCTGATTCAGGATCGGGATCGAATTGCGCTAACAGCATCGCAAAGGTTTTTGCAGTTAGCTTCCATTCTGATTTTAAGGGAGTAAGGGGAGTCTTCACGCAAATGTCCAAAAAGCCCTGACTATAAATTTAGCCAATTCCAAACATCCGTTCAGTTTCATCAATCACGCGTCGCATTTCTTTAGCGGCTTCTGCCGGAGATTTCGCCTCGGTAATGGCAGCCCCAATAATGACTCCGGATAAAGGCGCTTTTCGCAGAGCAATTAATTCAGCTAAATCAATTCCCCCGGCTAAGTAAACAGGCAAATCAATTTCATTGATTAAAGAAACTAATTGCTTGAAGGATTCAGGCTGAGTGGCGCGACGCATCTTAAGCCCGCGCCGATTTAAACATAACGAATCGACGCCTAAGGTGCGAAGCTCTTTCGCGCGTTCAATCAAATTAGAGACGCCCAGACTATCCGCCATGACTTCGCCATCATATTTTTTGGCGGCTTTCACTACGCGCTTGATCACATCATCTTCCGCGCATCCCAGCACGGTGACGACATTAGCGCCAGCGGCGAATGCCAGTTCGGCAATCGGTTCACCGGCGTCCACGACTTTAATATCGGCTACAATAATTCTTTCACGATAGCGCCGACGTAGTTCGCGGAGAACGCGAATTCCTTCTCGAATTAACAAGGGTGTTCCAGCTTCAATCATATCAACATAACGTGCAGCCTTGGCGGCAACATCAAGCTCATGCGCTAAATCCGGATGGTCAAGGGCAAGTTGTAATCTCATAAATTAAGCAAGAATCACAGGAGTTAAACTTCAATTAATCCGGCGTTAGACCGTTGTAAAGTTTTCCACAGATTCTGTGGAAAAGGCTGTGTATAAAGCCGGAAGTAACTGAGTCAAATCACCTAAAATACAGCACTTATAGCAAATTGCACATTATTTCGACAAAATATATATCTCTTTATTACCCAACAGTTTAGCCGATCCCTCTTATTAAACTTCAATAAGTTCAGATAATTAAAAAGTGTTCAAACCCTTTAACTTTTTAATCGTACTCCAGGTTGTGGATATTTGTTTCACAAACATCAATTTCAAGCAATGAATTACCAGGGATTATCTTCATTTTGGATTTGATCGAGACGTTCAAGGAAATCAGATTTTACTAAAACCTGACGTGGCTTACTGCCGTCCTCCGCTCCAACAATGCCTTCGTGATGCATCATGTCGATAATCGAGGCTGCCCGTCCATATCCGATACGCAAGCGCCGTTGCAAAACCGAAGTTGAAGCGCGTCCCATCTCAATCACAATGCGAATTGCTTCTTCATATTTTTCGTCGCGCCGCATCTCTGTGCCATTGATTTCTTCGCCTTCAGTTTCTTTGTCACTCATGACAATTTTTTCGTCATACAAAGGATTACCCTGATCACGAGCCTGATCGGCCACGCGCTTACATTCTTTTTCATCAACGTAAGCGCCGTGAACCCGAATTAAACGCGAAGTGCCTGGCGGCAAAAACAGCATATCGCCCTGCCCTAATAAACCTTCGGCTCCGTTGGCATCAATGATCGTTCGTGAATCTACTTTGGAAGAAACGCGGAAAGAAATGCGCGAAGGGAAATTCGCTTTGATAAGTCCGGTGATGACATCAACCGAAGGACGCTGCGTCGCCAGCACTAAATGAATGCCAACGGCGCGTGCCATTTGCGCCAGTCGGGTAATGCTCTCTTCCACGTCCCGCGCCGCCACCATCATGAGGTCAGCTAATTCGTCAATGATGATAACGATATAAGGCAATGGTTTCGGCAGTTCCTGACTGTCAGCAGCGATATTGCGATCCACCGTCGAACAAATTTGCGTGTTGTATTGCTCAATATTTCGGACGCCAAATGCCGCGAGATGTTTATAGCGATTTTCCATCTCTGATACCGCCCAGCGCAGCGAATAACTCGCGCGTTTTGGATCAGTCACAATCGGCGTTAGCAAATGCGGAATATCAGCATACAGCCCCAGCTCTAAGCGCTTCGGATCAACCAAAATCATTTTCACTTCATCCGGTGTCGCCTTATATAAAAGTGATAAAAGAATTGAATTCAACGCAACAGATTTTCCGGCTCCGGTTGCGCCTGCGATCAATAAATGCGGCATCCGCGCGAGGTCAGCCACATAATTTGAACCGTCAATTGTTTTGCCCAGCGCTAAAGTCAGCTTCGATGGTGAATCGGTAAATTTGGCTGATTCCAACACTTCGCGCAACCTAATTATTTCACGACGTGGATTTGGAACTTCAATCCCAACAGTAGATTTTCCGGGGATCCGATCAATACGAATTGATTCAGCTTTCAAGCCTAAACAAAGGTCATCCACTAATCCCGTAATGCGCGAATATTTGACGCCGGGATCAGGTTTGAATTCAAACGTCGTCACGACCGGGCCGGGGCTGATCTGCTTAACCTGACCTGAAACATTGAATTCACGGCATTTTTCCGCCAATTGAATCGCCAGTTCTTTCAGTTCATCATCCGCAATTTCTGAGCGCGCTGACGGAGGCGTCAGCATTTCTGTCAGCGGTAATTTATAGTCAACCGCTGTACGCAACATACTCGTCACCAGGATAGGTTTCGCAGCAGCAGCTTTTTCTTCAATGGTTTCAGGTCGCTTGACTGACGCCGTCGAAACCATATCTTCAAGGCTCCGCTTGCCGACCGGCTCCACAGAATCCCCGTCCCATTCTTCCAGTGAATTCCCCTTGACAGGAACGGCGCGTAAATCTTTGATTGAGGCGGGTGGAGCCTGCGCGGTGAGCGCCAAATCTTTATCGGATTTTTTATCTCTGGATAGAGCTGCCACTACCGAAGCGCGCGCCTTACTGACGGCGGGAGAAATTGCCTCTGACAGAGAGTTGCGCTTGGCGGCCTCAACGGTGTCAGGTTTTTCATTTTTGTTAATGGTTATTTCCGGCTGGGAAATCCTGATTTCATTTTTGGCTTTTTGTCTTTCGTCCTGCGTGCCAGGACTTATTTCTTCGCGTTGCAGTTGACGCTCTTGCCACCACATTTTGAATCGCTCAACAATAGCCGCAGTGACGCCGGCTTCCTGTTCACGCGGCGACAAATGCATGACCAGTCCAAAGAACGACAGCGAGGTCGCCATCATCACTCCCAGGATAAATGAAAACAGCAAAACAATCGAAGCGCCAATGCTGTGCAAAGAGTTTGCCAATCCGTATGTATCGTCCTTAACAATCAGGTGTCCGATCCATCCGCCCCAATGAAATGAGGCGTCCTGACTCCAATCAATGATGGATAACATTCCGGTCAGAGATAAAACAATGACGACTAATCCAGCGACTTTCAGCCACGCTACCTGCAATCTTTCGTAGCGCAGATACCAATATGCCAAAGCGAAAAAGACAATCGGCACGAAGAGCGCGATGAATCCAAATGCCTGATACATCGTGCTGGCGATGTTCGCTCCGAACGGCCCGATCCAATTGCTAACGCCGATCTTCGCAGTCGCTTTATGCCACGTGCCGTCCTGGCTGTCATAGCTGAGCAAGGCGAACAGCAACACGAGTCCAATTCCCAAACAACCCAACCCAATAATTTCGTTGCGCCATTTGCCCCAATCGTAGCCGTCACGCGGTTTCACGGTCGCTTTTTTTGTTGGTGTCTTTGCCATACTGTAATACTTATGGAGTTGAGAAAGTGCTGAGTGCTGAGAGTCTATCGAGTTTTGAGAATCACGCTACGTTAAATCTCAGGACTCAGCACTCAGGACTTGCCTTCTAACTACTTCCTTCGCGTTTCGCCAATAAATACTGCTTAATGAATTCATCAAGTTCGCCATTCAGAATTCCATCAACGTCACTCGTTTCAAATTTTGTTCGGACGTCTTTGACTAAGCGGTACGGTTGCATCACGTAGTTGCGAATTTGCGAACCGAAAGAAATGTCGCGTTTATTTTCTGCCAGCTTATTAGTCTCAGCTTGTTTTTTGGCATATTCCAATTCGTAAAGCTTTGATTTTAAGACGCGCATAGCGACATCGCGGTTCTGATGTTGTGAACGCTGATTCTGACATGTCACGACAATTCCCGTAGGCATGTGCGTAATGCGAACAGCCGAATCTGTCGTGTTAATATGCTGCCCTCCCGCGCCGGTCGCACGATACGTATCTACGCGCAAATCCTTATCGAAAATTTCCACTTCGATGTCATCATCAATTTCAGGCGTGACGAAAACCGAAGCGAAACTTGTTTCGCGACTGCCACCAGAATTGAACGGGGAAATTCTCACTAAACGATGAACTCCCGATTCACCTGATAATAACCCGTACGCGTAATCACCTTCGATGCGAATTGTAGCGGATTTAATTCCGGCTTCTTCACCGTACTGTTCATCCAGCAATTCTTTTTTGAAGCCGCGATATTCACACCAGCGAAGGTACATCCGCTCCAACATCTGTGCCCAGTCCTGCGCATCGGTGCCACCCGCTCCGGCATTAATCGAAACGATGGCATTACGAGCATCATTTTCGCCTCCGAGCAACGTTTGTGTTTCGCTTTCCTCGACATCTTTCGTGAGGGTTTCGATAGTTGATTTTAGTTCCGCCAGTGAAGTTTCGTCTTCGGCTGCAAAATCAAAAAGTACGGCTGCATCATCAACCATTCGCTGCTGTTCTTCGGCTTTGGAAATTGCCCGTTCAATGCGTGAACGCTGTTGTAAAACTTTCTGCGCCCCCGCCTGATCATTCCAGAATTCAGGCACGGCAGTTAATTCTTCGAGCTGCGCTAATTCCGCGCGTTTGCTATCAAGGTCAAAGAAACCTCCGCAGTTCCGAAACGCGCTGCGTCAAATCGTTATATTTTTCTCGCAATTCCTGTATCACTACGGAATCAATCATGTAAAAACTCCTGTTAATCGTTAGATTTATCTCTGGAGTTTAACATGAACGGCTCAAAATGCCGATGGTAGGCGAAGGGCGAAGTTAAATTTGACGGCAATTTTTGTAAGGCAGGAAACTGGCAGGAAAAAAGAGGGCAGGAAAAATAAGAATGCCTGAAAATCGCAGTTGCGATCAAATTCGAGGCAATGAAAATAAATACGCTGTCAGATGCTAAATTTGTTTTTTTTTTCCTGCCCTCTTTTTTCCTGCCAGTTTCTAAATCCCCGAAATATCCCCATCATTTTTTTGCAATGATTCGCGCATTATTTTCATGTCTAATTCACCCAGCTCCGCAGTTATTCTGCTTCCTGGAGACTTCGATGTATCTGTTCCGTTGTATCTTTTTCTGCTTATTTATTACATTTTTCTGCAATTTTACTTCGTTGTCGCAAGCGCAACCAGCCCGATTTCAGGATGATCAAAAGCCTGGCTCGTTGTTGATTTATAATACTTACACTTCAAAAGTCGAATCACCGGACACACAAAATACTCGTGTGAATATCACGAATCTGGGAACAGATTCTGTGAACGTTCACTGGTTTTTTGTGGACAGCACGGAATGCAGTGTGGCCGATGCTTTTACTTGCCTGACCGCAAATCAGACCTTGTCGTTTTTTGCTTTGGATTACGATCCGGGCGTGACGGGATACATCTTCGCGCTGGCCACAGATAACGAAGGATTTCCGCGCGATTACAATTTTTTAGTTGGATCGTTGTTTGTGAAATTCGCTTCCGGGCATCAGGCAAATCTGGGTGCGGAATCCATTGGCGTCGTCACGCATCCCATCAAATATTATCCTGTCGACAACACCGGATTTACGCAGGTTGACATTGCTTTCGATGATGACAGCTATGATCGGCTGCCTTATGAGCTGGCGTTGGATAATATTTCAAGCCTGCGCGACAACAACGAAACGATGCTCATCATAAATCGCATTGGCGGAGATTTAAGTAATAAACTTGGCAGCGTCGGAATTCTCACCGGTCTTTTATTTAATGACGTGGAGAAGGGATTCAGCTTTTCAATCCGAACGTCCGGCTGTCAGGTACGTCAAATCATGACCGATACTTTTCCGCGGACAGTGCCGCCGTTTACTAAAGTTATTCCTTCCGGGAAAACAGGCTGGATGTGGATTCGTCCGGTTGAAACTGACAACAATTCTCCGCTAGGCGGAACCAGTGATCGGAGGGCAATTCTGGGTTCAATGATTACATATAACCGCAATGCCAGAACGTCAGATCGGCATTTTAATCAGGGACACAATTTACACAAATTATCAAAAGCGCCCTTTGCAAAATTGCGTGTACCGGTTTATGTGCCACCGAGTTGTTAAGAAGCTGGCAGGAAAAAAGAGAGCGGGAAAAATAAGACAATTTAGACTCTGTCAGAATATTTGTTTTCATTGCTTGGAATTTGATAACAACTGTGGTTTTCAGGCTTCCTTATTTTTCCTGCCCTCTTTTTTCCTGCCAGCTTCTCAATTCTTCCCAATAAATTCTGCCAACGCATCCTACCAATTCCGTAACGGCTCCAACCCGATTTCTTCTGACAACAAACAGCTCATCGGCGTATAGCATAGTCGCAATATTTTCGACTGCAAGTTGTCTAACTTTTTCAAGTCCTGTAAGTATCAATTCTCATCCATTGTTTATTTCAAGTTTCGTTCTTTTAAAAGATTTTCCAAGCTTTTATTGGCTTTATTATTTTTAGAGTTATTAATCAATTTATACGCAAAATACAAAGGGATTAATGTAAGAAATCCAATACTGTTTTTCACAATGCTGTAAAACACAACTCCTATCAGAAATCCAATTAATACAGCATTAATTATGGAAGCTGATTTCATTTTTTTTGCTTCGTCTAACAGTTCTTGATCTGTTAATTGTATTAGTTCTCTTTGCTTCATTTTTTAATTAGTTTGTGAAATTGTTTAGGTGGGGTCTGTTTTATAATATCCACTAACGCCAGTGTATTTACGAAGGTAAAAATACCTCCGGACGTGCTTTTACTGCAAGAGGCACAACTTGTAAGTGACACGGAAAAAACAGGAGCAATAGTAAATGTTTCATCATAACTGTGTCTTAGAATGTTAACCACTAGAATTGCCCGATGCGCTTTTCAGTCAATCGCTGTATGCTATTGACTGTATTCTTCATCCGTTACCCGCTGTAACCATTGAACAATGCCTTTTTCGGTATTGGATATAACGTATAGCTGTTGTAACCCTGTATCAGGACTTGCACCATGCCAGTGCTCTACATTTGGAGGACACTTTACCACATCACCTTTCCTGATGGTTTGCTTAGGCTGTCCTTTGATTTGATGAAAGCCTACACCATCTGTAATCATCAGGATTTGACCAGCAGGATGTATATGCCAATTGCTTCTAGCTCCTGGTTCGAAGTAGACGTTTCCAATAATCGTGTTGTACGTGCTGTCATTTGCAACCAGTTGTGTATTCCATGCATTTCCGGTAAAGTTCTCTGTAGTACCTTTATCCCCTTTTGGAAAGATTGCCTGCACTTCATCAGTGCCTTTGTTTTTAGCTTGTTCTGTACAACTAAAAAAGAAGAATGCTATAGTGTAAATGCTTACAAGTTTTATTGCTTTCATAATTCAGGTGTTTGAAAGTTTACTTCAGGTTCTTTCTGAAAAATTCTTCCAGCTTATTGAAATACTACGAACAGCTGACTGTTGCTAATAGGGTTTCTGCTAACTCGTAAATATACGAACCTTTGGTATATTTAGAAGCACTCTAAAGAATCCATATTCAGCTTGCGTTACAGCCTTGTCGGGGGCGTTACGTATTTTCAAGCAGTTAGGATTCCGTGAAATGGGTTTCATAAAATACAAGTTCCGGTAATACAAAATGCGAACCATTTATTCTTTCATATACAAAAGATGTGAAGACGTTTTTACTTGAGAAATGCTGTCCTTACTACGTGCGAGCTTCTACACCAGAAATATATGCCGCCAGCGCATCCTTCCAATTCCGCAACGGCTCCAATCCAATTTCTTCCGACAAAACACAACGCATCGGCGTATAGCGCGGACGGATCGCTGGACGCTTGATGTCAGCATCACTGATTAATTCTACCAATTCAGAAATTTGCGCTTTACTGAGTCCTACCAACCGTCCGGCTTCATAAGTAAATTCAACGTACGAAGCGACGCCTTCATTCACTACCTGATAAATTCCGTATTGATGACTGTTAATGATTTCCAGTGTCCGCGCTGATAAATCTTCAACGTACGTCGCACTCGCCCAGCAATCATTGATAACTTTGCCGCGCTTTCCAGACTTCAGATTTTTGTGGATGATGCTCAGAAAATTTTCTTTGCCGACGCCGTAGACCCACGAAGTCCGAATGATAAAACTTCGCGCACAGGCGTTCATCACTGCGCGTTCTCCATCCAGTTTTGTCTGCCCGTAATTATTCACCGGCTCCGTTGCATCGTTGATCGTATAAATCTTTTCCGTCTTGCCATCAAAAACATAATTCGTACTGAAATGAACAATCGCCGCCCCGCAATTTCGCGCCGCTTCCGCCAGAAATTGAGGGCCGGTAACATTCAGCGCGAGCGCTTTTTCACGGTCCGTTTCGCATTCGTCCACGTTGAGTACGGCGCAGTTGATAATGACGTCAGGACGTTCGGCTTCCGCAAATTTCACTACAGCTTCGTTGTTCGTAATATCGAGATCAGCGTGCCGGAGCGCGATCACTTGATGATCTTTTGACAACAATTTATGCAAGCTGCTGCCGACTAATCCGCCTGCACCGGTGATGGCAATTTTCATTCTTCGTCCTTTGTCTGATTGATTTTATTAACAGTACGAATCAGAGCGAGAAAGCCGCCGACCGTACCTAAAATTATGAATACTAAAAACATCCAAGGATTTGTCCCCAACCACCGATCCAGAAAATATCCAAGCAAAATCCCACCGATAATTGGAGCGGCGAGATTGGTAGAGACGGAGGCTGCTAAGGCGAGTTTTTGATTGCTCATAGATCACCAAATTCTTGTGACTGGATAAGCATCGAATGCACTATCAGCACTTATAATGGAAATGTCTTCGATCATCGCTTGCGCAATAATCAGGCGATCAAAAGGGTCACGATGATGAAAATCTAGCTTCGTCAATGGTGCAACATGACGTGGCTCAATCGGTAATATTTTAAACTGATTTTCAGAAATTTGATCCTCAAAAAAAGTATCAACGGGCTGCTGCAAAGAATACTTTCTAAGTCCTATTTTTATAGCAAGCTCCCAATAAGATGCAGGACTGACAAAAATATCATTTGCTGGATTTGCTATAAGTATTAATGTCTGCTCACTTAGTTGCGGGTCATTCAAACAAAACCAGAGAAACGCATGGGTATCAAGCAATAATTTCATGAGGGCATATATTCCTGAAAATCCAGCAAATGCTCATCGTCCTCAGCAAGAATTATCAACTTCCCTTTGGCACTGCCTGGTTTTCGAGGTTGGCGCACTTTTTCTGAAGTGCTAATAATTTTAGCAATCGGTAATGAATCTTTGGTAATGACAACTTCACTCCCTGGAGTTAAATCAGCAATCACCTTTGCAAAATATTCTTGTGCTTCCTGAACGGTTAACGTTTCAAGCATATAAACTTCCTCACTATTTTTTTGGCGTCGGCGCAGGGGGCAATTTCCCCTGCGCTCGCAAAATCATATCCCGTGTTTCCGGCGGTAATTTTTTAATGTCTTCATCACTGAGCGGCTTCGTCATGCGATCCCAAATTGCGGGAGGCAGGGGCTGCGATGCGACTTTGCCGTCCTTACCTTTTTGTCCAGGCAATATTGGTGCAGGATTTTTCATTGACGGAGGAACGGGTGCGGCTCCCGGCGAAGCGGTCACAATTGACGGACTCGCAGGGGCTACAACTACTGCTTCAGACGCAGCCGGAGTTGGGACATTTGTCACAGGCGCAGGTTCAGTTTTATTACAGCCAACCAACGTGGCGGCTGCGACCAAAATAAATAACAGAAAATATCGTTTCATGAATTCAGCTCCAGATTATTTTTTGACAGAAACGGGATTATGCCACGATTGAGCTATTTTTGTAGAGTTGGTTTTTTCAGTAAAGATTTGCGTTGCCCTGATTTATGAAACGGTTATGGTAAATCTTTGATGATGACAATGTTCGAAGCCCATAGTTACTGGCGTTCAATCTCACAGATTGGACACCAGTGACAAAATAATTAAGCAGGCTTCAGGTATTTACAAAATTCGAACAACGGAGAAAACTGTATCCTAAAGCAGACAAAATAAACTTCAAGAGGAGTACTTATGAAAACCCCAAAAATTGTATTTTCCGTCATTACTTTCATCCTCATCACAGCCACTGCTGTAGCCCAACACGAGCATCACCAAACGTCTGACGCCAAGCCCGCAACGATCATGCCAGGCCTCGGCAATTTGCAGCATCCGGTTTCTACAAAGAATGCCGAGGCTCAGAAATATTTCAATCAGGGCTTGACGCTGATCTACGCTTTCAATCACGAAGAGGCAGCACGCTCCTTCAAACGAGTGATGGAACTTGATCCAAAACTGGCAATGGCGTGGTGGGGTTATGCGCTGGCAGTCGGGCCGAATTATAACGAATCCACAATTGATCCGGCGCGGATGAAAGCCGCCGTCGAAGCGGTGAAGAAAGCGCAGACGTTAACAAGCGGTGCTTCCGAAATTGAGCGCGCATACATCGCGGCTTTGGCCACACGCTTTACGCTTGACGCAAGTCCTGATGTCAAAAAACTTGGTACGACCTATAGCAATGCGATGCGCGAAATTCATCAGCGCTTCCCTGACGATTTGAACGCTGCGACGCTCTACGCCGACAGTTTGATGAACGTGCAGCCGTGGCAATTATGGGCACGCGATGGCAAGCCACTCGGCAACACCGAAGAGATCGTACGCGTGCTCGAAAACGTGTTACGCCGCGATCCCAACCACATCGGCGCGAATCATTTGTACATCCACGCCGTCGAAGCTTCGCGCAATCCTGAACGCGGGTTGCCAAGCGCGGAACGGCTGGGCAAATTGACTCCGGCGGCAGGGCATCTCGTTCACATGCCGGGACACATTTATATTCGCACCGGAGATTACGCGCAGGCCGCCAAAGTCAATATTGACGCGGCTGCCGTTGATCGTCAGTACATTAAATCAACTGGCGCAAAAGGGATGTATCCGGCAATGTATTTCAGTCACAATCTCCATTTCCAGGTCGAGAATTTTAATCGCACAGGCCAATACTCGGAAGCGCTTCGCGCCGCTCGTGAGCTGCAAGACAACGTCCAGCAACACGTGAAAGATATGCCGATGGTCGAAGGTTTTTTGCCGTATCCCATCTTTGTGCAACTACGATTTGCGAAATGGGGCGAGACGCTGAAACTGCCGGAGCCGGACAAATCGCAACTGATCACAAAGACTGTCTGGCATTACGCACGCGGCGTGGCTTTGGCGGCGACAGGAAAAGTTGCAGACGCGAAACGTGAACAGCAAACCTTGCGAGAAATGGTCAAGAATTTGCCAGGTGAAACACCCTTTGGATTGAACCCGGCGAAGGAGGTTTTGGCAATTGCCGAACTCGTGCTGGAAGCTCGCATCGCGTGGGCAGAAGGCAATAAAAACGGAGCGATTGATACATTTCGCAAAGCGGTCACTGCGCAAGATTCACTGAATTATGACGAACCGCCAGGCTGGTATTTTCCGGTGCGCGAATCGCTCGGCGCAGCGTTGTTGTTAAGCAATAATACGACAGCGGCTGAGGCGACTTTCCGCGAAGATTTGGTAACAAATCCGCGCAGTGGGCGTTCGCTGTTTGGCCTGATGGAAAGCTTAAAAGTGCAGGGCAAGCAGGATGCGATGCGTTGGGTGGAAGGTGAATTCAAAACAGCCTGGAAGGATGCCGAAATCCAACTTACAATTCAAAGCTTGTTGTAAGCTTAACGTTACTTCTACACAACGAAAATCACGCCTCAATCATGTACATGATTGAGGCGTGATTTCTAAAAACAGCTACACACTTGCTTCTTTGGTTGGAAAGCTTATTTCCCAAAGGCTAGACTTCCGAGCGTCTTCTCAAACGCCTGATTATAGACCTGCGCTTCATCTACCGGTGAAATCAGGATCAAATAAAATAATCTGCCATCCGGCAAAATCGCTGTGCAAATTACATCTCGTTCCGGGCGTCCCGTAATCGGAGATTCTCCGCCAATCGGAGCAAAAACTGCGGGCAATCCGCCCAGAGTCGTCTGTTTCGGATTCTCTAAAATTCGCATACCGGGATTGTCTTTCAATTGCAGTTCGATAAATGCTTTTGAGGCCGAACCAAGATCACGCGCATTTTCAGGTAATCCTGCCGTCCCGACAAACATTCCGTGCGTCACAACAACGCCACCGTTTTCAGTTTTTCCGGCGGCACCTTCCGGCGCAAAAATCACTAACTCACCGCCTGTTTCGATCATCTTCCAATTGTTCGGAACGGAAAGCTGGTAAGAATTATCCGGCGCTCGCAAGCCCACCTGTTGCGACGAAGGCGCAGGCGGACGGGCGACAGTTTCTGTTTTACCTGCCTGACGACGAACCACTGCGCCGCCACGAAGTCCACTGACACGCGCTCTGACTTCTTGAAATTCTGGCGTATCAACAATCGGGTTTGCCGCTAATTTCAGCTTTGGCAGTAAGTCATTCAGGTATTGAATTCGATTACCTGGATCGGGGTGGTCACTGATAATTTGCGGTTGACGCGGCCCGTCGGCGAGCAACGTTTTGAAAAAACTTCCCAGCCCACGCGGGTCATATCCGGCAGAAGCCATCATCGCCGCGCCCGTAATATCCGCCTGTTTTTCGGCAGTTCGCGAAAATTTCAATAGTAATAAATTCAACCCACCGCTGGCAGCGGTACCTAACACCGCATCACCCAGCCCGCCTCTTTCGCCGCCATTTAAAATTGCAGTCGCAATGCCTAAACCTTTTTCCGCGACCATCTGCTGCGTCATCTGATGCGTTCCGTGACGCAATGCCGAGTGCGCGATTTCGTGCGCCATGACACCGACCAGTTCCGATTCATTTTTGGCAGCGGCGATGGCTCCGGTGTGGACATACAGAAATCCTCCGGGTAACGCGAACGCATTAATTTCTTTCACGTCGACGACTTTAAATTGGTACGGAAATTTTTCACCGGGAGCGACGGCGGCTAATTTTTTTCCAATATTGTTGAGATAATTTTGCACTGCCGGATCAGGCAGTATGCGCATTTCACGTTCGACCTGCGCAGCGTTTTGGCGGCCAATTTCAATGTCCTGTTGCGGTGACATTAAATTAAATCCGGTTTTAAATTGCGGAACCTGTTCCTGTCCGCGCACCGGAGCTTGGGAACCACGATTACACGAGGATACAATTAACGAAATTATCAAAATAAAAATCGCGAAGAATTTGATTTTCATGAATTAGATGTTCTCCTGCTGAATGACGATACGGTAAAATTTCCTGGTGAATATTTTCGACCAGTGGGAGACTATCAGTCTCAGAAGAATAATTGCAAGTAGACCAAATCACGATGAACCGAACCGACAGATTATTAGGCGTCCTGCTGGAATTACAGCGCAAAAAATGGGTGCGTGCCGAAGATTTAGCGACACACTTTGAAACCAGCAAACGCACGATTTACCGCGATGTCATGGCGCTTTGCGAAACCGGAGTCCCTATCCGATCACAATCAGGCCTAGGCTACTCACTCGTCGAAGGATATTTTTTACCTCCCGTCAGTTTTACTTCTGATGAAGCGATTATGCTGTTACTTGGCAGCGATTTTGCCGCACAGAACTTTGATTCGCAGTACCGCGAAGCCGCTCGCTCCGCCACCCGAAAAATTGAAGCTGTCATTTCAGAACCACTTCGCAGTGAAGTAAACTATTTGCAAAATAGCCTTGTTTTTATTGCCTCTGACAAGCCCGGACAAAGCATCAAGCTGCTGACCCAGCTTCGTACCGCGATCATCGAACGCAAACGAATTCGCTTCAACTATCACACGCGCTACACCAAATCAGGGAAGAGCGAACGCAACATCCGTGAAGCCGATCCGTACGGCCTCGTGCATTTCGGTGATGCGTGGTATCTCGTGGCGTATTGTCATTTGCGGCAGGATTTCCGCACCTTTAAATTTGATCGCTTGTCGGAATTAAGTTTGCTCGAAAAAAATTTCAAGCGTCGTCCCGAATTTAAAATGAAACAGCCCGTCGATGATGGACGAACCGTGGAAGTCAAAGTTTTATTCGATCCCGAAATCGCTGATTGGGTCAAAGAGTCGCGGCTGTATTTCATCACTTCTGCGGAAACAACAGACGAAGGATTACTCGTCACGTTACATTTGCATACTGAAGATGAATTGCTGGATTGGCTGCTGAGTTGGGGGAGCCGGATGAGAATTCTTCAACCGGAATCTCTTCGTCTGCGCGTCATTGCCGAAGCTAAAAAAATTATGCAAAAAAATTCATAGGCAAAACTTGTTGCCATACTGTTGTCACTGCGCGGGTGTATCTTGACCTTGAAATACAAAAGTCCGCACGCACTAATTGTGGCGTGAACTGTTAGTTCACGCATTTCGATAACGTGCAATTCAGAAAACAAGCTCGGCGAACTAACAGTTCACTATGAAAAAAAACCAAACAGGAGAACCAATGAATAAAGAAGCATTATTCGGACAACGCGCCTATTTTAAAATGGTGCACGGCGTCACCGTGCGCTGCATCGAACCGTTAACGACAGAAGAATTAGATTTTCGTCCGCGCCCTGAAATGCGGTCATTACGCGAGCTGTTCTATCACATCTACGCGATGGAAAAAAATTGGGCGCTGCACCTCCCAACCGACAAAATCACGCAGGAAGAAGAAAATGTTTGTATCCCCGAAACTGACGAAGCCAAAGCAGTCCTGGCAAATTTAAAAACAGTCGCCGACCTGCAAGCCTTCGCGAATGAAGCAAACAAAATGATGGATGCAACCTTGGGAAAAATGTCAGAGGAAGAAATAGCAAGCATGGTAGAAACACCATTCGGCACCTTCCCCACGTGGCAAATGTTCACGTTTACTTATGATGAACACTGGCATCATCGCGGGCAGCTCTACACGTATATTCGCTTACTTGGGAAAGAGCCGTTGATGCTTTACAGCTATGAAGGATAAGTAAGAGTATGAAGTGTGAACGATGAGCGATGAATATAGGACTTTTCTTGATTCCGCGATCATCGTTCATACTTCTGCGTTTCCCATTCCCTCTCCCACCTTGTACTCCCACACCGCACAGTTTATTATTTCGCTTCATTTTCAGATGATTTTGTTGTGACTCTCACAACCCAAATTTCAGGAGAAGCAATTATGAGTATGGAAGCTCTCGGTATGATCGAGACGAAAGGATTCATCGGCGCAGTCGAAGCCTCAGACGCGATGGTCAAAGCCGCGAATGTTACTTTGATCGGACGCGAATATATCGGCGCTGGCTACGTTACTGTTTTTGTGCGCGGTGATGTCGGTGCCGTCAAAGCCGCCACCGATGCCGGAGCCGCTGCCGCCCGCCGCGTGGGCGAATTAGTCTCCGTCCACGTGATTCCCCGCCCTCACGTTGAAGTGGAGAGAGTGTTGCCGAAGGGAAATGGAACGGCTAGGAAATAGTAGAAAGTGATGAGATAAAAGTGATGAGTGATGAGCAATGAGAAACGAGTGTCTTTCAACTCATTACTCATCACTTTCCACTCATCACTTTTATCTCATCACTTTCTACTCATCACTTCTCCATGATTGATCTTGATTTAAGTTCCATCCAATCCGCACGTGATTTGACTGAGGCGGCTCATCGCGCGCAGGCAATTGTCGCGACATTTGATCAGGCGAAGATCGACGCGATTTGCGAAGCGATGGCAACGGCAGCGCAGCGTGAATCTATGCGGCTGGCGCAGCTCGCGTGTGATGAAACAGGCTATGGAATTCCTGCCGACAAAAATGTCAAAAATCTTTTCGCTGCCGTAGACATCCACAATTATTTTCGCAATTTAAAAACCGTCGGCGTAGTCAATGACTTCGGCTCTGTGATTGAAATTGCCGCTCCGCGTGGTGTTGTTTGCGCGATCATTCCTTCGACGAATCCGACTTCGACAGCGATTTTTAAAATCCTGATTTCAATCAAATCCCGAAATTCTTTGGTGCTGAGTCCGCATCCTGCTGCGACGAAATGTGTCATCGAAACGGCGAACGTGATGCGCGCCGCCGGAGTCGCTGCCGGACTTCCAGCCGAAGCAATCGGATGTGTCGAAAACACGACGCTCGAAGCTACGAACGAATTAATGAAGCATCGCAAGACCGCCGTGATTTTAGCGACGGGAGGAACCGGTTTAGTTCGTGCGGCGTATTCATCCGGCAAGCCCGCGTTCGGCGTCGGCCCCGGTAACGTTCCCGCTTTTATCGAAAAAACTGCTGACGTGCCAAAAGCTGTGGCTGATATTTTAGCGGGTACGTGTTTTGATTACGGAACAATTTGCGCTTCGGAACAATCGGTCATCGTGGATGCGGCGATTGATAAAATTGCGCGTGAACAATTCGCGGCGCAAGGTGCATATTTTTTGAATCAGGCACAGGCCGATTCTTTGGCAAAAATTGTAGTGACTCCTGAAGGAAAATTGAATCCAAAAATTGTCGGCAAGGCTGCGACATGGATTGCAGAAAAAGCCGGAATCATCGTGCCGCCAAATACTCGTTGCTTAATCGCTGAAGTCGGCGGAGTCGGTCGCGAGTTCCCTCTTTCACTCGAAAAACTTTCACCGATTTTGACGTACTACGTTGTGAATGGAGTCGAGGAAGGTTGCAAGTTGTGCGATGCAGTTTTGCGTTACGGTGGAATGGGCCACACGTCGTCAATTCATTCAAAGGATCGTGAAGCGATTTTGCGCTACGGATTATTGATGCCTGCGGCACGCATTGTAGTCAATTCGCCTTCGACACACGGAGCGATTGGATATTCAACGGAACTGATTCCTTCGATGACTTTAGGATGCGGATCGTGGGGCGGTAATGTGACTTCGGATAATATTTCGCCGCTGAATTTGATGGACATTAAGCGCGTAGCGTTTGAGACCCGCGCCGTCACCGGAGCCAATATAATCAATTCTCCCGTTGTGTCGCCGCTTCTATCCTCACCATTTATTTCGCCATCCCAAAAACTTGAAACCCAAAACCCGAAACCCATCAACCGAATTGCCGTTGCGAATTTAGTCGATCGTTTTTTGAAGGAAAGAAATCCGCAAATTTCAGTGCTACCGTCACTGCCAATTGCACCAACTCCGCAATTGAATTCTCCACCTGAACCGCCCAAACCTGTCACGCCTCCCAAGCCGCCAGCCGTTCCCTTTGTCTGTGAAGACGACGTGCGACAAGCCGTCAATAAAGGTGAGAAAATTTATATCAACGCAAAAACAATTCTGACGCCTTCCGCTCGTGATTTAGGGAACGAAAAAAATATTTTCATTCAGAGCTAATCCGCTCAGACTTTGTAGTGGCGAATTTATTCGCGCTGTTTGGCTTCCAAAACGCAGCGAATGAATTCGATACTACATAGCTCGGTGTTATAATCATTTCAGTACTTTATGGCTATCATTGATTTTCAACAAACCGTTCGCTCACCCGTCCAAGCTTATCAGGAAGGATTGAACTTTTTTATGGGTCAGGGAGTCCTCAACAACGTTCTGCAACGTCTGCTATTGGCGTTGGACAAAATCGAGGTGGATTATAATATCATCGGAGCTGTCGCGCTGAATCAACACGGTTACAAACGCTTCACCGAAGACATTGATTTACTTCTCACCAAAGCAGGGTTGGAGAAATTTCACGAAGAACTAATTCGGGTTGGCTGTCGCCCGAAATTTGAAGGAGCCAGAAAACAATTCCGTACAACGGCAGAAAATGTCACCATCGAAATTATCACGACAGGTGAATATCCTGGCGATGGTCGCCCCAAGCCTGTAGCCTTTCCCGATCCAAAAGACAACGTCGAAATCATCGAAGGCTTAAAAACAATCTCGCTGGAGAAACTGATTGAATTAAAACTGGCTTCAGGAATGACGGCTCTGCATCGGTTGAAAGACCTCGCAGATGTACAAGAGTTGATCAAAGTAAAAAATCTCTCTGCCGATTTTGCTGCCAGGCTTGATCCATCTGTCCGGGAAAAGTTCATTGAATTGCAAAGTCCTGTTGAAGCAGCACGCGACCTCGAACAATTCTGATAACAAATTTTTCCGCCCCGTTCTTTTTGATTCTTTTGCCGTTAATAAAATTCAAATTGACTTCTCATTTTTTTTTGCTACTATCCGGTTGCCTCAAACGTTGACCCGATCAATGCTCAGCCATCAACCCTGTACTTTAACTTGTAACTTTTATTTTTTCGTACGAATTCTTACAGAAAATTGCATCTGGTAGTTTCTCAGCCGAAGCACAGCCAGCCATCTCCACTTGAAGATTTTTTCGTTCAGAGTTCGAAAATTTGTAATCGTGTCACGCTTTAATGCAACTCGTTAGCACGCCTCTGCCTGACACGAATTCTTGTTTTGATTGACTCTCAACTCAGCCCGTTCCACTGCCGCCTCAGCGAATTCGATGACAACCCAAAACTGCCGCCATGGCAGCCTAGGTTATTTACGATGAAAAACATCATGCTTTCAGCCATTACTTCCATTGCCAAAAATCTGTCTCCTGTTCTGCGCTTTTTCCGCCAACGCGAATCCGTCAGAGCCACGATGAGCCGCGTCCTGATTTTGCTCATGCTCGCGCAGCCGATGCTCGCGCATGCCGCTCCTTTCGTGCATGGCGCAGAAACGACCGCGCAACGAGGTGTAGCGAAGCCCCGTTCACTGATGCCCAAAACTGCGGAAGTAAAAGCGGCAGAAGCTCCCAAACCAGTAATGGAGAAAGCCATTGGTATTGATGAATGGATGGCACAAAGTAATCAATCGCCAACTGTCATCGGGAACCCTACGATCAATAACAGTTCAATGCCTGAGTCACCAATTCCTGTCGGTGATCCTAAAAATTTCACTTCTCCCTTTAAGATTTTTCCAGCGATTGCAATGTTTCAGACGGGGACATCTCTCGAAATGGGAACCACCGGGCCTGCCGGAAGCGGCCCCAGTACGTCATCACAAGCGGTCACATTATTTGAAAATGCAGTTACAGCCTATTCTCCTACGACCAGCGTCACGTATTCGCTCTCCAATCAACAATTTCCGGCTGGCACTGTTCAGGGAATAACTAGCCCGGGAATAAATTTTGGGGGATCTGGCAATTCTACTGCTGATACACCGCTGCTGGGCACTGCGATTTATGGATTAATGAATAGTATTGGAAGTGCCACAAGTGCTATGTTTACTGCTTGTAATGGTTGCACTGCCGGTTCATCAATTGACGTTGCGACCAATCGCGCCATCAGCCTCAATTTAGTTTCAGACGCGTTGATTAATGCAGCCAACACCAACCTTCAGGCACTCAACGCCAGAGTCTATTACGGTGATCTCACTATCACTTTTAATCGCCCTGTTTCTAACCCCGTACTACAATTTGTTGGGATGGGTGGGCAAACTTCTACCAGTACGAGTGTCAGTGGTGCCGTAAAATCTTACGACATGGGATTTTCAACCGAATTTGATTTGGTAGGCTCCAATGTGTCGCTCAGCAAGCTCAACGGTAATTCCGTTTTAACTGTCACTCCTACTTCCATCACCAATTCGGCGACCCGGTTAGGAGCCAGTTCAGTTGGTTCCGTCGTTAATGGAATTACCCGAACAGGTGCCAGCGGAAGCATTTTGGCAACCGGCACAAATATCACTTCCATCACCCTGAAAATGTACCTGCGCGGTGACGGCGGTATTGTTGTGAATACCGCTGGTGTGGTGCAAACACCTGATCCTGGTTGGGAACCTAAATGGGGTGTAGCCGCAGGCTATCAACCTACCGGTGCAACTACACCATTCGTTGGGTCTGTCGCTGGAGACACCATGCTGTTCGGAGCCTCAATCCAAAAACCAGTCACCGTCAGCGGCACGGTCTTTAACGATACCAACGGATTATCTGACAGTATCGTTAACGGCACAGGTACAAATGCCGGAGGTCTCAACGCCATTCTCGTGGATAGTGCGGGCAACGTCATCGCCAGTACTGCTGTCGCCGCTAATGGAACCTATTCCTTCACGGGCATTGGCGAAGGCAGCTACAGCATGCGACTCAGCACCGCCGCCGGAGTGCAAGGTACTGCCGCTCCCGCTATTTCCCTCCCTGCCACCTGGTCTAATCGCGGCGAAGGCACTGTCGCCGCTGGTGATGGCACTATCAACGGTAATACTGCCATTACTGTTGCACCGGGAGTCAATTTATCGGGAGTCAATTTCGGGATTGCTCAGCCTAGTCTCAGTCTCGCCAAAGCCAATCCTGCGAGCTTCGCCGTTGGCACTGCTGCCGACTACACATTGACCGTCAGCAACGCTGCCAACCGTCCAACCTCTGGAACTTCGATCGTCGTCAATGAAAAACTACCTCCGAATATTGCCTACAACAGTGCCGCCGCCGGAACCGGAGCAACCGGAGCCAGTTGTACTTCTTCGGGAACTCTTGCCGCTGGACTGGATTTAATTTGCACGATTACTACGGCGGCAGGCATTGCGGGGGGAAGCTCAGCAGCTTTCACCCTCAACGTCACTCCGCAGACTGCGGCTGCCGGAGTTGCAGGAATTAACAAAGCTGCCGTTGATCCCGTCGGAGGTACTCCGATTGCGCCAAGCACTTGTACCGCCACCGGAACTCCGGCAGGTTGCGCTCTCGCTCCTTCCATTACGCCTACTGCACCTCCGATCATTGCAGGCTATAAATCCGTCAAGCTCACCTCTGACGCAGATAGCAGTGGCACGGTCACAGCGGGTGATACGCTGACCTACACCCTGCAATACACCAACACTGGTGCAGGCAATGCCTCAAGCTTCCAAATCAATGATGTTCTTCCCTCAGGATTAACCATCACATCCACAGGCGGACAAACCATCACACTCTCAGGCGCTGGCACTTCGGCGACAAAAAATACAGCCTACACTGGCGCGACTGCCGGAGCCATCTCTGATTTACTTGCAGCGAGTGCAACTCTAGGAGTCGGTGGCGTCATCACCGTCACGATTCCGGTCACGATTGGCATCGGCGTCGCTGGAACAAAGTCGAATCAGGCATCTGCTACGGGAATTGGTTTAAGCTCTGCCGTCCTGACCGATAATGCCGGAGCCACTGCGGACTTACCTTCTATCGTCACCGCCGCTCCCTATAACCTGACCGTTCCGGCTGGTTCAGTCGCGCAAACCATCGCAGCCACCGTTGACCCCACCAGTTTCGCTATTGGCACGGTGCTACCTGACCTCAAACTTCTCAAAGTTGCGCCGCTTTCGGTGCAGGCAGGCACTGCGCTGACGTATACGATGACGGTTGCTAATGTCGGACTTGGAGCGACTACCGGAACGATTTCCGTAGTTGACGAGTTGCCTACCGGAGTCACAGTCAACGGCGGAGCTTCCGGTTCAGTTACTTTATCCGGCTTACAGGCTGCCAACTGGACATGCAACAGTGACGCGCTGTCTCCGCAAACCATCACCTGTACCAGCACCACCACTATGGTAGCCAGTTCGGGTGTCAGTATTTTTGCTTTCAGTGCCGATGTGGCAGCTACTGTCACCAATACTCTCGTGAATCAGGCGAAAGTTTTTGGCGGCGGCGATCCTAACAAAACGACAGTCACCGTGACCGGAGCCATCACTGCTTGTCTGGCTGCCAGTGAAAATCTGGCTGGTAGTGTGACCAACGCTGGCTGTGCTTTTGAATCCACTCCCGTGATTAATGTCGCCGGATTTAAATCCGTCAAACTTACCACCGATGCCGACAGTAGCAGTTCCATTACTCCCGGCGATACCCTCACCTATACCTTGCAATACACGAACACTGGCACGGTAGATGCCACGGTCTTCCAGCTTAACGATGTTCTCCCAACGGGTCTCACGAAATCGGGTCCGCTGACAATCACAATTCTGCTTGGTAGCTCCGTCGCAGTCACGAATCCCCTCTACACCGGAGCCGCTGCTGGCACGGTCAGTGATCTCTTATTGGCAGGCGGCATCCTTAAAGCGGGAGGTGCAATTACCCTGACCATTCCTGTTACGGTAAATTCCGGTTTTTCCGGGACGCTCAGTAATCAAGGCACTGCCACTGCGCTAGAGCTTTCCGCTGCCGTCCTCACCGACAATGCCGGAGCGACAGCGGATTTACCTGCCACAGTCACGGCGGCTCCGTATAGTTTGACTGTTCCCACTGGCTCCGTCGCGCAAACCATTACGACTGCGGTTGATCCTGTCACTGCCACCGTTGGAATTAGTGCTCCCACTGTCGTTGCTTTCAAATCTGTCAAGCTTACCACCGACGCCGACAGCAGTGGCACGATTACAGCAGGTGATACGCTGACGTGGATTGTTCAATACGCCAACACTGGAACCGTTGACGTACCCGCTTTCCAGATTGCAGATCAATTACCTTCCGGCATCACAATCACTTCTGCAGGCGCACAAACTGTGACCGTCACCGGAGCCGGAACCAGTGCCACGAAAGACGCCACTTACACCGGAGCCTCGCTCGCGACGAGTATGTCCTTAACTGTAAGCGCGATTCTGGCGCAACAGGGTACGATTACGCTCACGATTCCCGTAACAATCAATGCAGGTTTCACGGGCAGCTTGAGCAATCAGGCTTCCGGTTCAGGAACTGGAATGCCCGCTGCCGTCTCCACTGATAATGCAGGCGTGACCGCTGATTTACCTGCGACGGTCACTGCCGCGCCATACAATTTAACGGTTCCGGCAAGTTCGGTCACTCAAACGATCGCAGCAACGGTTGATCCGACTCTCGCGGTGGTCGTCGCAGCACCAACCGTTGCCGCCTATAAATCGGTCAAGCTCACCACTGATGCCGATTCATCCGGCAGTGTCACGGCAGGAGATACACTGGCGTGGACAGTGCAATACGCCAACACCGGTACGGTTGATGTCACTGGCTTTCAACTCAACGATACGTTACCAGCCGGATTGACCATCACAGGGACTGGTAATCAGACCTTAACCATTACTGGCAGCACGACTGCAAGTAAGAATACGAATTACACCGGAGCTACCGCCGGGGCAGTTTCTGACCTTCTCTTAGCGACGACTACCTTTAAAGCCGGAGACATTCTCAAGCTTGAGATTCCTGTCACGGTCAACACCGGAGCTACCGGAACATTGCTTAATCAGGCTCTCGGTACAGCGACGAACCTTCCTGTAGCCGGAGTCAGAACAGATAATATTGATAGTGTCACGAGCGGTTTGCCATCCGGGGTCACGGTTCCAACCGGGAGCCTCACGCAAACGCAGAACCCGCCTATTGATCCAACCAGTGTAACAATTGCCGTCACTCCAACGGTGCTGGCCTTCAAATCTGTCAAGCTCACGACTGATGTCAACAGCAATTCTCTGCCCGATCCCGGTGACACGTTAATCTGGTCGGTCTGGTACAAAAATACCGGAGCAATTGATGTCACAACTTTCCAGATCAGCGATGCTCTGCCTGCCGGGGTGACCATCACAGGCGCGGGTAATCAAACCGTCACGATTACCGGAACAACAACTGCCGCGAAGAGTACCACCTACACCGGAGCCGCTGCCGGAGCCGTTTCGGACTTACTTTCCGCCACGACTACATTTAAAGCTGGAGACCTGATACAGATTGATATTCCCGTGACGATCAATCCTGGCTTTGCTGGCTCAATATTAAATCAGGCTATCGGCACAGGCGGAAATTTACCTCCGACGGGTGTCATCACCGATAACGCAGACAACGTCACACCGGGTCTGCCATCGGGCGTAACTATACCGACGGGGAGTGCGGTGCAGACGCTGACACCCGCGTCCGATCCGACAAGTTTGGCTGTTGCCGGAATTCCGATGATGACCCTTGTGAAATCAGTGACTCCGACTGGCGACCAACAACCTGGAACGGATTTAACGTACCAGATCGTCTTCACCAATACGGGTAATGCCGCCGCACAGGAAGTCGTCATCTTTGATCCGATTCCGAACGATACCGACTTCAAACTAGGGTCGGCAACAATGACACTGGGGACGACCGGATTGACGATGGTCGCCGAATATTCGAATGACTTTGTTGCGGCGACACCAGCCACAGCGACGTGGACTTATACACCTGTCACAGCAGGCGGAGGCGCAGACACAGGCTACGACCGCAATGTCAAAGCTGTCAGATGGAGGGTAAGTGCGGGAACGTTAAGTCAGACATCACCGAATCACACCGGCGATGTTGGCTTCGTCGTGAAGATTCGATAACAAGTTTGTCCGAAAAATTCGGGCAGAATCAAGCAGGAGAAATCATTACGGGCGCAGCATTGTACTGCGCCCTTTTTTATTTTGAATTTTTCGCAAGGAAAATTCGCAGATCACGAACGTTATTTCCCGTCGAGCCAATGATAATGGCGTCGCCAATCTGATGGAAAAAATTGTAGGAATCGCTACGCTGCAAATAATCTATTGGAGAAATTTCAAGTGCGGCTGCGCGCAGTAAAGTTGTCTCATCCGCTATCGCCCCAGCGGCGGGACTATGTCCATCAATGCCATCAGTACCAGCGCTCAGCACTGCGATGGATTCATTCGGATTTATTTTCATCGCTGCTCGTAACACAAATTCCTGATTGCGCCCGCCTTGGCCGTTACCGCGTACGGGACAAATCACTTCGCCGCCAGAGAGAAGACAAACGATTTTATCAGGATGATGTTCACGCAATGTTTGCAGCCTATTCAGATGCTCGATGGTCATTTCTTCGATTTCACCTTCGACTAAATCTTCCGCAATTTCGACGACACAATTAAAGTCATCTTCGGCAATTTTCTTTGCGATTTTTAACGCTTCACGATTATCGAGTAACAGATGATGACAAGCGTTCTGAGTCTCAACGTTCTGAGTACCGCCTTTAGGCGGGAGAGTTTCAAGACGCCGCCTAAAGGCGGTACTCAAAACGATATTTGAAATATGCTCAGGAAATTTATCTAGCAAATCATATTTCTCAACAATGCGGTCAAAGTCTTCCAGCGTAAAATTCCCCGGCAAAGTCAGCCCTGAAGAGATCGTCGCCAAATCGTCATGATTTACATCAGAAATGTACAAAGAAATCTGCGTAGCCCGATTCGCCGCTTCCGCTAAGCGTCCGCCTTTGACCGAAGACAATGCTTTGCGAACAACATTCATTTCACCGATGACGGCTCCGCAACCAACAAGCACGCGATTGATCGTCTGCAAATCTTCAAGCGAGATTTCATCGGCAATCGGCTTTTCAAAAACTGCCGAACCACCGCCCGAAACCAAAAACAGCACCAGCGTTTTTTCATCATTCGCTTCACGCAATAATCTCAACGCGGCTTCGGCTCCGTCAATACTGCTTTGATTCGGAATTGGATGGCCGCCGACGAAGACTCGAAAATTCTTCGGCGCGTCACCAATCAAAGCATTGGTCGCGACAATTCCATCTGTAATCTTTTCGCCGAGAATTTCTTCGGCTGCACGCGCCATCGGCTCCGCAGCTTTCCCAATCGCAATCACAATGACACGCGAAAATTCGTTGAGATCGTACTCACGATTGTCAACGATCAGCTTGTATTTATTGAATTGGAGAGCATTTCGAACGATGGATTCAACTTCGATAGCCGCGAGCGCTTTGAGAAAAATTTGATTGGCGATGGAGCGGAGGTCGGCTGTCATTACTATTTAGTTGAATGTTTGTTGTTAGCGGGAAATCAAAAACTCCCGCGAAAAATGTGAAGACCGCTAAAATAAAACAAAATTTCCCGTTTACCTTCTCGCGAATTTAGCTTATTTCGCGAGCGCACTTTCAGATAAGTTTACGCCTTCACGCCGCCATTCACACTCCAACCGCCATCAATAAAAATCGTTTGTCCGGTGATGTAATTTCCGGCATCGGAAGCCAGCAATAAAGTCGCACCTGCCAAATCTGCCGGGACGCCGGGACGCTTCATCGGCAACACAGCGACTGCGCTTTCATATCGTTCAGGATCAGAAAAAACGGCGTCCGTCATCGTCGTCCAAAAGCGTCCGGGAGCGATGGCATTGGCGGTGATATTGTCTTTGGCGTATTCCACAGCAAGAGCACGCGTCAATCCTCGCAATCCATTTTTGCTGACGGCATACAGCGCAATATTGGGAATTATCAAATCAAACGAAATGGAACCGACATTGATGATTTTGCCACCGCCTTGTTTACGCATGACACGTGCCGCCGCTTGCGAAAGAAAGAATGCGCTTTTCAGATTTATGTTGATGAGTTTGTCCCAATCTTCGGGAGTGAATTCATCAAAAGGCTGACGAATATTGATCCCCGCCGCATTTACTAGAATATCCAATCTTCCAAATTTTGCCATTACCTGTTCAATGATTCCCGGCACTTGTGTCACGTCTCCGATGTCAGTTTGAATCATTAAGCACTTGCGCCCCGTAGCTTCA
>JAYTCQ010000364.1:0-5030 GCA_043736395.1 Blastocatellia bacterium
CAAAGGGTTTATAGACTTAGCATTTCGGCATCAGTGATTTTTCGCTCCGCTAACCCGTTGTTGAGCAATAGTTTATTTGAACCCCTGATTCACATATTAGTTACAAGCTCGCCTTCGGACAGATTTTTGAAGCGGTCTCGACCACCGCTTCCGGTTGGATGGGTGCTTTCTCTGCCACGGGTCTCGAAATCGCCGGAATGAAATATGGAACCGCCTTACAACGCCAAGCCTCTGAAACCCGGATTGAAGGACAATATCAATCCGAGCAAGCCCGCGCCATTGCCATCAAAGATGCCAGCAACCTGACCGGACGTGCCCAACAAATTCTTGGACTGCAATCCGCCGCCGCCAGCCGTTCGCAGTCCCTCGGCGCGATTGCTGGTGGCTACACGATGTCCGTCCAGATGGCGAACGCGCAGCGCACTGCATCGCTTGGCATGATTGAACAAGGCAGGCGGCAACAAGTCACAGGACTACTCGCGGATCGTAATTTCGGAGAACAGCAAACCAACATCTCCATGCGACGGGAAGAAAACGATAGCCGCGTCAATCAAGCCGAGCGCAATATCTCAACGCTCACGAATCGTACGACCGACGCTCTCGAACATGGCGTGGGCGCAGGCGCCGCTCTGGGCGGTAAATCCCTGCCGCTCCTGTCCGCCGTCCGCGATGCCACTCAAGTCGTTATCGCTCCCGCACGCGCGATCAACGAAATTTCCATCAACAATACTGCCACGGACGCCCGGATTGGAAATCTAAACAGCGCCCGCCGCGATCATGTCGAGAATTATGAATTCACTGGACAGATGCGTCTGGACGCCGCCGACCAATACGTCAAAGAAAGTAGTAAAATTACTGACTCCCAAGCCTCGGCGAATATCGCAGCCGCGCGAGCCAATCGCGACCTCGCCGCAGGTGGTGTCGAGCGCGGCTACCGTCAGCAAATCCACGGCGTGAACTCCGCGTATCAACTCAATCTCGAAGCCAATCAGGTCAATTTTGCCGGTACTTTGAAAGCCACTGAGGTGATGAAGAGTTCCGGTTTACAAGCCGTCAAGTTGGAACAGGTCTCTCAAATCGTAACGACTCTTAGTCGCGATCTTGCACGGCGGGCATAACAGGCAATGACTCTTAGATTTTGAATTTTGAGGTATTGTGATGTCACTGGAAACCATCGAACGCTTACCATTTATCATCGAAGTTCCAGCAAAAGCTCCGATTATTCCCGATGCTTATTACTCCCGTAAAGACCTCCAGGAAATGGGACTTTGCGGCTGGCTAACAGCATTACGACATGAGCGAAAAGGGAAGCTGAAGGCAAGCCGCATTGGCCGATTAGTCAGGTATCGGGGAGCGGACATTATTCAATGGTTGGAAGCTTGCAAAATAGATTAAGCTCTCAATTCTTCAATGAGCTTTTAATTTTCTATTGCGATTAAAGATCGTTTTTTTCAACCACGAGCGAAACTCAGCTTCTCATCCGAACCAGCTCGGATTACTCTTCGACACGACAAAGAATAGACGGTCTGATAACCGAGAAGATTCTATCTTCAATATCTCTAATTGAAATTACGATGAGATGTAACGCGGAAAGGAAAATTGAATTATGAAATTAAGTGCGTCAGTCAGTGCGTCTGTGAAAAGCGGGATGGAGAGTCTCCATCCCGCTAAACTATTGAATTTATTGGCTCCTCAGGTAAGATTCGAACTTACAACCCTTCGGTTAACAGCCGAATGCTCTGCCATTGAGCTACTGAGGAGCAAGGCCTTGAAAGGCGAGCGTGAGAATACAAAAAGCAGTGAATTGTGTCAACCGCTTTTCGTTAATTTCACGAATCTAATGAACGTAAATGTGCCGTCGCGCTTGATGGAGTCGCCTGTTTTTCAGGCATTCCATTAACATAAACCGGTTCTGGGCGCTGCCAAATAACAGTGTCTTTAGCTGTTATCAGTTCGTACCCGATCCCGCGCCACAAAATTTTACGGGTTCGCAATGAAGCTACTAAATTATATAAATAAATTAATGAAACAAACGGTCCCAAAAACGCTGAAGCCCAACGGGTAGATTTAAATTGATCCTGATATTCTTCAGGAAGCAGCCGTGAAGCTAAATATGCTCGCAGCATTCCAGTGAGCGCTCCCAAGCCACCCGTCATCATTAACATCGGCAGCAAAATTCCCAAGCTGTCTTTGCCGAGCGCGCAAAAAAGTAAGCCGCCCCAAAATGAAAAATTAAAAAGTGTATGAACGACAGCGGCTACTGTCCAAACTTTTGGGGCGTAGACACGTGTGATGATCATCTGGCGGGTTGTGAATTCCAGAAGCTGACGGAAATTCATCCTGCCCTCCGATGCCATCAGACATTGCGGGACGAACTTAATTTTTAAGCCTTCCGCCTGAACGCGCTTGGTCAAAATATAATCATCACTAACAGCTCCGCTTTCCCAGTGCTGCTTGATTTTAAGAGCTTCAAAAGTGTCACGATTGATTGCCGTCGCCCCACCCCACGCGAAGGAGGAATTCTCGCCTAATAAACTGAGCGCACCGGAATTCCAAACGGATAAAAGCTGTGACGCCAATCCTCCCTGAGGTAGATACCATCTAAAGCCAGTCGTCGCGCCAACTTTCGGGTCAGACAATGGAGCGACCAGATCACGCAACCAATACGCATCAGGCCGGGCATCTGAATCTGCAAAAACAAGGACTTCAGTTTTACGATCTACCGAATCCAGCATATCAAGCGCGGCGCACAGATTATGAACTTTCTGTCCGCGATTCTGCGCTTCCCCGGCGGTAACTAACCAAGCGGAACGGCTGCTGTCCTGCAAGATTCGCCGAATTGCCTGGTAAGCTGGATCAGCTTCGCTTTCGGTCACAAAAATCAACTCATAATGACGATAATCCTGCGCTAAATACGCAATAATATTTTCATCAAAATCAGGCTCAAGTTCTTTACAAGGAACAATTAAGGCAGTTTTAGGAATATAGCGTTCACTCGCTTGTGACAGTGAGCGCCAGACATAACGGGTTAAGCGAATGACAGCGAATAAAGCTACAAAACTTTGCGCGAGAACAAGGAAAATAAAAATGGTAAAAGCGGTTTCCATAAAATCGCAAATGTGGGGATCAAATTCCTGGAATCAAATAATGTAGTTTGCTGATGATTCGGTGGGAGCAAGACCATCAGCCAGCCTCCAAGCACAGGCAAAGGTCATTGTCTACGAATTCAGCTTGAATTGCCAGATAGAAATTTCAGCCCTCGCATTTTTTCTACGCGGCAGACATTTTCTCAGCAACCTTAGATTTAATTAATGATAATCGTTGATCAATGAGAGCTGTAATTTTTTCGGGATGTTCTTCCGCAATGGCCAGACGCTTGGCCTCTATCATCAATTCTGTCATCTCAGCGGATGAATCCTGAAAGCGCGCATCTCTCGCAATTAAGCTTTCAAGCACCCGGCGTTCACGGTCTTCGCGGGAATGATGCTCAGTGGTTCCTGTCGCGACAGCGTATTCAACCGGAATCGTATTGTCCTTCACGATACAAATAAATGGGTGAAACTCAGTTTTGATTTCCTCGCGGAGTTGGTTTAATTCCAGCAGTGAAGTTTTAAATCCCAGTTGCCCGGTCAGAGTAAGTTCAAGCACAGGAGCGATGATTGAATCATCATCAGGGTCGTGCGGAGTTACTTTAGTGCGCAGTTGATTCCATAAAGCCTGACGTAATACTTCTGGTTCAGCTTTGCCGTTGACTTCAAATTTCACGCGGACAAATGGTCGCTGGCAGTAATCACGCATGAGTTTGGCTTCGTGCTTGCCGTCTTTGACTTCGACCAAATAAGCGCCGCGAATGTTATCGTATTCATCAATGCTACAGGCTTCCAGTGAACCGGGATTATAAACCCAGCCGTCAATTTCAAAATTTTTATGGGTATGCCCTAAGGCCAGATAATCTACGACGGATTTTAATTCATTAATTTTGGCTACCGGAAGGCCTGGAATATGACGATTGAGCTGACCTTCAACATCAGTATGCAGCATCATAATATTGAAATGTTCAGCGTCCCTTATTTTCCCGATTTCATCTACCAGAGACGGAAGCTGTCTGGCTACCGTAGCCCCGTACCACGTCGTTCCAAAAATCCGAAAACTGGTGTCGGCAGTTTTAAGATCAACGTAAGAACCTTTATTGAAATTATCATCCCAGGCTTTTAGATTCAGGTTTCCTTCATCATCATTAAGTGGCTCCAACAATTTAATAAAGCCCCATTTTGAAAGGCTGCGGAGCCAACTGAACTGTACGGCTGATTCACGTTGATCGTGATTTCCTTCAATGACTATTACCGGAATATTTCTGGCTTTCAATTTCATGAGGCTGAACATGGCGTGATCCATCCCTTGCGGTTCAACGCGACGCGCGTCAAAAAAATCACCTGCGATCAGCACAAAGTCAACATTTTCTTCGAGCGCGTATTTATTAATGCAATCATCCCATGCCGCAAAAAAATCTCGCGTCCGATCTGCTTTACTGAAACGCCGATAGCGGCTAATGCCTAAATGAATGTCTGCAATATGAAGAAATTTTGCCATCGCTTTTTTGTCTCATTTCCTAGTGTAGAATCACCGTAAGATTAGCATAAACCCGGCGTCAAGCAGAAGTTTTCGACTGGAGCGTGAGCGAGGCAAATGAAACGCGGAGCGTATGGAGTGCTGCGGCTGGGCGTAGCTTTGGGATGCTTTCCATCGCTGTGGATTTGCGATGAACGCCTCTACCAAAGCGACACCGAGCTGTCGCACTCCATACTCTGCCGCGCTTCGATCAATGCTCTCCAGTCAAAAATCTCTTATTTTTACAATTTACTATCGCATCTGTATTGACGATTTTATTAGGTCGTATCATAGTGAAATGCATAAACTTCAGTTTCTTTTTGGAAAAATTAAGCAATGAATCATCCTCGCATTACTTTGATTTCAGTCGGTGTCACGTTGGCTTCTGGCGTTGGTTTAACGCTCATGGGTCTGCACAACCT
>JAYTCQ010000365.1:0-13612 GCA_043736395.1 Blastocatellia bacterium
CTTCACTGGGAACGCCCGCATCCTGCGGGCGAGCCTCACAATAGAATCATATTTCATCGCACGGTACTCGCTCGCCAAGGTTTCGCCCGCAGGATGCGGGCGTTCCCAGTGAAGGCATTCCCTGTGAAGGCGCTCCCAGTCCAACAAAAAATTTCAAGCGAACATTTCAAATTAAGCGCGCCTGCAAATCTTCAATCAAGAGATACAGCTGAGATTCTGCGCACCCTTGAAAACGCTCACAGTGACCTGCAACGACGATTACAGCTGACTTCTATCACCAATTCTACGAATGTCATCGTGCATAATTCGACCGGAGATTTTGTAGCTGCGACCGGACAACCAGCTTGGGCTGCTGGCGCTACACGGGGAGACACGATCCATTTGCAACCAATAATGATACTTCGGAAAAAAGGAATGCTTGTTACAACACTGCGTCACGAATTTGCTCATGCCGCGATGAAAGCAGTCACAAAAAAACAAATTCCGCGCTGGTTGCTCGAAGGTCTGGCTATTCACTTCGCAGGTGAAGGAAAATATTATCCACCATCAAAAATAAAACCTACCGTTGAAGAAGCCGAAAAAAAATTATCTTCGGCGAAAACTCCAGCAGAAATGAAAACGGCTTATGCGTTTGCTTATCAGCTTGTCCAGGAATTCATTGTTAGAGAAAAAGGCGAGGCAAATGTGTGGAAACTAGCATTAATTCGCTAATATTTTTGTCTTGCTTTCATTTTAACACTTATCTATACTGCATTTCAGAACCCGAAAAGTAGTAACCGACTACTTTCCCCACCGCCCGGAACACGAACATCCAATCTTATACAGTAAGCTTTGAGATACCCCATCGCACCCTAGCTGTAGCCAGGCTGTGACCGTCCCCTGTCACGAACATTCGATTATTATTATTTGTTGCCAGAAAGTCATTGGACTTCAAGGGAGCGCTTTGTTGATGAGCTTCGCCACAAGCACAAAAAAACCAATTCCTGTTGACGCGCGATTTGAAGAACCGCCTTCCACCGTCCGAGAACAAGTGTTTTTTGTTGGGGATGCTGCACTGGAAGCGCTGGCAATAACGCTTGGATTTGTTGTTATTACGATGCAAGCTCTGCAAAACAAAATATATAAAACAAACCAAACATCTGATTGTTTTATCCTTGCAAATGAAGAGACTGAAAAAAATCTGTCCTTAATTTCTCAGCTTCGTAAAGCTCGCTTTACAAATCCAATCATCGCCATCGTGAATGATCCGCAGCAAGCCGCGCAATCCGTCAAAGCAGGAGCCAATGATTATTGTTATCAGGAATTTTGCCAATCGGATTTGAAATTGCGGGTAGAAATTTGCCTCAAAAATTTTGCGCAGGCACAGGAACTCACTTCAAAAATTTCTGAACAATCACGTCAGGTTGAACTCTCACATTTGTTAACAGAAAAAATTGTCGACGCTCTGCCCGTCAGCCTTTATGTGGTTGATCGTGAACTAAAAATTGTCGCCTGGAATCGTAATCGTGAAATCGGCGGACAAGGAATTGAAAAACGCGAAGTCATCGGACGCGACGCGCTCAAGGTGTTTTCCAAGATGTCGCGCGAACGTCTCGAAGACGAATTCAATCAAGTTCTCAGCACCGGGAAAATTTTAAAATTCGAACAGGAATCGCAAGTCAACGATCAAAAACGTCATTGGTTGATTAGTAAAATCCCGATGAAAATTGACGAAGATGAAGATCAAATCTCTCACGTCATCACACTTGGCGAAGAAATCACCGAACAAAAACGGATGAACGAAGCCATCATTAATGCCGAAAAATTAACCGGCATTGGCCGCCTCGCTTCCGGCGTCGTCCACGAAATTAATAACCCCTTAGCGACGATAGCGGCCTGCACCGAAGCTCTTCAAATTCGTCTTCTTGAAGTTTCTAACCTTCCATCTGCAATTCAAGCAGACTTCAAAGAGTATTTGAAACTCATCGAAGACGAAACGTTCCGATGTAAAGGAATCACCAATAGCCTGCTTGAATTCAGCCGTCATCGCGAATCCCTAAAGACGACTGAAGACCTCAATCGCCTCATCGAACAAACTCTGCGCCTCGTCAAACATCATCCCAAACTTAAACGATTAAATTTCGTCATTGAATTAGAAAAAGACCTGCCTCAGATCAATGCCAATGAAGGACAAATCATACAGGTTTTTATTGCCCTTATTTCCAATGCCTGCGATGCGGTTTCGGAAGAATCCGGGCAGCTCACACTTCGCTCAAAGCTTTATGATGCTGATGGAACGCAATACGCAGCTGCGGAATTTTCTGACAACGGCGCTGGTATTGCCGCTGAAATGCTCACCAAAATCTTCGAGCCTTTCGTCACGACTAAACCATTCGGACAAGGCACGGGACTTGGCTTGGCAGTTTGTTACGGAATTATTTCCGATCACGGCGGCAGGATAGAAGTCACCTCACAGCCAGGACATGGCACATCTATGAACGTTTTATTACCAATCACGGAGCATCCTCCAGCTCATTAATACGACTACCGTTTAAGAACGCAAATCTTCTTATTACCCTCTCTGATTTTTTATGAATAACATGCCAATCAAATTATTAATCGCCGAAGACGAAATGAATCTTTCTTTTGTTTTACAGAAAGAACTTTCCCGTCAGGGCTGTGCCGTCCGCATAGTCAATAATGGTGATGAAGCCATCAAAGTTGCTCGTGAAGAAGAATTCCACGTCGCGTTGCTCGACCTCATGATGCCCGGAGCCAGCGGCATTCAAGTGCTGCGCTCATTGGTCGAACAAGACCCCGCACCCGAAGTGATTATCATGACCGGACACGCCACTGTGAGCACCGCGTTAGAAGCGATGAAATTTGGCGCGTACGATTATTTGACGAAGCCCTGTGCGCTGGATCATATTGCTGAAACCATCAGAAAAGCCAATGAAAAAGGCCGTTTGAAGCGCGAGAATTTAGTTTTACAAAGTCTCGTCAAACATACTTCGCCGCACGCGCAAGCCAGCAAACTTCCGCAACACGGCATCATTACTGCCAATGAAAAAATGATGGCAGTGCTCGCTCAAATTGATCTGGTTGCCTCTAATGACGCTCCCGTTTTGATCAACGGAGAAACCGGAACCGGACGCGAATTAATTGCCCGCGCCATTCACAACGCTTCTTCGCGGCGTACCAGACCATTTGTTTCGATCAACTGCGCGACGACGCTTGATCCGCTCTTTGAAGCTGATTTATTCGGACACGAAGCCGGAGCTTTCACGTCCGCTCGTACGCGCAAACTTGGCTTGCTCGAAATGGCGAATCAGGGAACGCTGTATCTAGAAGAAATTAACGGCTTATCACTGACCTTGCAGGCAAAGATTTTACGTGCTATCGAAACAAATTCTTTCTATCGTTTAGGCGGAACCCGACGTGTAGACACTGACGTTCGCATCATCACTTCAACCAGTCAGGACTTAGAAGTACGCGAACAGCAGGAAGCCTTCCGCACAGATTTATACAATAAAATCAATAGTATTCGCGTCTCCGTCCCTTCCCTGCGCGAACGTCCTGAAGACATCGTCGGCATTTCTGAGCATCTCTTAAAATCCTTCGCGCCAAACCGTTCGATTATGATTACCTTGGAAGCGCAGCAGGTTTTGCGCAGCTATCCATGGCCGGGAAATTTGCGAGAACTGCGCAACGTCCTCGAACGCGCCGTACTCCTTTCGCGCAGCAACGTGATTCAGCCCACAGATTTATTAGTCGAACTCGCGACCCGCGAAGCTATGCCTTTTACCCCTGTTGTCCTCCCGAATAATTCGCAGTACACCGGAATTGACCACGGCGTCGGAGCCGTCACATCATCCTTCGCGTCCAACGAATCCAGTGGAAGATTAGAAGAATTGGAACGCCGCGAAATCCTTTCAGCATTAGATCGCACGAACTGGCATCAAGGAAAAACAGCAGATTTATTGGGCATTTCACCGTCTACGCTCTATCGCAGATTGAGAGAATATAAGATTACAAAGCGGATGGTGCGGGCGCAGCGGTCTGTGTAAATAGCGTTCTACGCGTCGAATACGTTTCAGTATTATCGCATTTAAAATGCAATGGAGACCAAACCGATGACCGACTTACTTCAACTATTCAAGAAAAACTTCACTTCGTCACGATTCGATGTGAAAGCAGTGCAAACATTCTGTTGGGCGTGCTCTCTTCTCGTTATGGTAGGCGGAATCCTCAAATTGACTCGCCTTCCATTGACTGAATCGGAACTTATTTTTGGAGCACCCTGGTCATGACCATGTCTCTTCTGATCGTCATCGCTGGAATTTTAGTGCCGATTGCAAAATTTGTTTCCCAGCAGCATAGAGATGAATAGACCTTCTCATCGCCAACGGCGACTAACAATATAGCCTATGGTGAAACCATAGGTCTGGTGCAGCAATTCATCCCGTCGCTGAAGGCGACGAACAATATTTTATAGTTGTTCGTCGCCTTCAGCGACGGGAAAACATTCTCTCTTACACCCAGCGATTCTCGCTGGGCTATATTGTTGGTCGCCTTCAGCGACGAAAGCTATTTCTACAATTTATTGAATCGCTCAGATTCACTCAAGGATTTTCCTGCTTGCCTCCGACTCGCCTCAACAACTAAACTTAAAAAATGATGATTTCAAAATCTGTCATTTCTCTCTGTGAAACCATCCGTACAAACGGCGGTCGCGCTTTTTTAGTTGGTGGCTGGGTACGCGATTTTTTGCGGGGGGCTGACAACGTAGATTACGACGTGGAAGTATACGGCGTTGCGCCTGAACAGCTCCGCGAATTATTAGATGCCACTGGGACGGTCAATGCGGTGGGGGAGGCGTTTACGGTCTATAAGGTGAAACTGAATGCGGATTTGGGAATGCGGATTGCGGAATCAAATGATGTATATTCTTCCTCGACTCCGCAATCCGAAATCCGAATTCCGCAATTGACAATTGATGTTTCCCTCCCCCGCCGTGAATCAAAAAATGGTTGTGGGCATCGCGCGTTTGTCGTCACAGGCGATCCTTTGATGTCTTACGAAGAAGCCTGTTCACGGCGTGATTTTACGATCAATGCGATTATGTACGATCCGTTGACGGAGGAATTTATGGATCCGTTCAATGGTCGCGCCGACCTTGAAAAGAAAATTCTGCGCGTCGTCAATCCTGAGACTTTTATTGAAGACAGTTTGCGTGTACTCCGTGCCATGCAATTCGCGGCTCGGTTTGAATTTGAAATTGATCCGGCAACCGTGGAGCTTTGTCGCAGCATTGATTTGTCCGATTTACCGGCAGAAAGAATTTGGGCAGAAGTCGAAAAATGGTTGCTGCAATCCGACAAACCTTCGATTGGATTTTGGGCGGCGATCCAGCTCGGCATCACTGAAAAATTATGGCCGGAAATTCACGCGCTGATCGGTTGCCCGCAAGAAAAAGAGTGGCACCCCGAAGGAGATGTAGATATTCATACTGCGATGGTGATTGATGAAGCCCGCAAATTAATTGACGATTTGCCGCATCCGAAAAAATTAGCCGTGTTGCTTGGCGCACTTTGTCATGATTTCGGGAAGCCTGCGACTACGGAATTTGAAGACGGAAGAATCCGCAGCAAAGGTCACGAAGACGCGGGGATCAAACCGACAGAAGATTTTTTGGATAAATTAAATGTGCAGACGATTGACGGCTACGATGTACGCAAACAGGTGATTGCATTGGTCGCCGATCATCTGGCTCCGGGGCAATTTTATAAATCCCACGAGAGCGGACAAAAAGTTTCTGATGGAGCCTTTCGTCGTTTGGCGCAACGCTGCGAACCGGATTTGCTCTACCGTGTAGCGCGTGCTGATTGTCTTGGGAGAACCGGAGATTTCAAACCCGATGCAATGGAATGGTTCATTGCAAAAGTGAATGATCTAAAAATTCCCGTGAAAGCTCCGGAGCCAATTTTGATGGGACGACACGTCATGGAATTTGGAATTAAGCCCGGCCCGCGCATCGGCGAAATTACGAAAGCGGTGTTTGAAATGCAGCTCGACGGGAAGGTGAATACTTTGGAGGAAGCGATTGAGGCTGGGAGACAATTAATTGGAAAGTCATAGGGCAGGTTCGGAACCTACCCTACAATTTTTATTTTGTCTCTACCGGGTAACCCGCTTTTTCCCAGGCTTTCCATCCTCCGGTTAAAGCTTTCACTGTTTTAAATCCATCCCGTTTCAACGTCCGCGCCACACTGGCGCTGGTAGCTTCATCCGGTCAGCTACAGTACGTGATAATTTCTGTCGCTTTGTTCCATTCGCCTTTCTTCTTATCGACGTCTTCCATTGGAACTCGCACCGCACCCTTGATTTTATTGGCGCTGTTGGTCCAGCCGTCCAAAGCTCTGACATCAAGAATTAAAATTTGCGATCCGGCATCAAGCTTGGCTTTGAGCTGATCAATCGTGATGCGATCATCAGCAACAGGTGCGACGGCAGGTTTTTCTTCTTTTTTAGCTGAAGCCGGAGCCTTCACCGATTTTCTCTTTTTTGCTTTTTGCGCCGTGACTGGATGCACCAGAAAAGCGGCAACAAAAAGCAAAACTACGAACTTAATTTTACTCATTTTTTCTCCTGTTTTTTATTTCTATCTTTTTCTACGACGCAGAATGGTCACAACTTCTTTGCCGCCAAAGGCAGTCTCTGCCACATTGACTCCGGCATAAATATAGCCGTCGGCAGCAGCAGCTGCGAGTTCTTTTTGCATCGTTCCGGTACGCGAAGTGGCTAATAATAAGTACTCTTCCAGGTCTTCATTTGATTTGGATTTTTCCATGAAGACGACCACTTCCTTGCCGCCGAACCTGCTTTCAAAAACGGTCTGACCACGGTAGAGAAATCCTTTCCCACCGGCCTCGTTCATTTCTTTTTGCATCGTGGAAGTCTTGTTTGTCGCCAGCAAGGCATATTCGAAATATCCGGCTCCCTTGCCATTTTTCGGACGTTCCATCAGGACAACAGCTTCTTTTCCACCCACTGAAGTTTCGCCGCCCATGGCACCAACGAAGTAAAATCCTTCTTTTCCGTAGTCGTTCATTTCCTTTTCCATCGTTGATGTTTTGCTGGTAGCCAAAACCTGATATTCCATCTTTTCCTGAGCAAAAACCGGGAAAATGAGACAAAATAAGATTGCGGGACGAATGAGAATTGGTAGAACTTTTTTCATAGATTTCCTTTGAGATAGATTGTTTTGGATTTCAAAAGCCTATGGGGCAAGACGGTGTTTACATTGTCAGAAGACGCCGTTACTTTGAACGGGCTACCGCATTGTAATACACGAGCTATCCTATCATTCGCGCAATTTTTGTTCGACGGGAAATTACAGCTTCGGCTAAAAATAAAAGTAAGGCCGCGATCAGCAACATCCACCAGGTTCGTTGTTTTGATTCGCGCTCTTCGTTGGTGAGCTTCACTTGAGCGCCTGGAACCTGCGCTGCCTGCGCATCGCCTCCGCTTATCGCCGTTATAAAATCGTCAATATTCAATCTTGATAAATCCGATTCTTTGGAGTCAATATTCACGGCGACAAAATCTGAAGTATTGCCGCTTCGCACGCGGTAAAATCCATTCTCCTGCGCCTTCACAATCAACTGTCCGGAGTTCGTCGCAGTGCGTTCCGTCAGGCGATTATTTGAAGGCGTATCAATCGCGGGTACTTCGCCATTTTGTCCAGCAGCGACCGTGAACGTATTGCCGATAGTCTGCCACGCCTGCCGATCTTTTTCGCCCAGATGCTTCGTCATTTGTCGCACCAAAGGCAAATATAACGGCGTCAACGGCAAATCATTCCAGCTCGCATCCAGCGAAGATGTGAACATCAACACCTTTCCCTGTCCCAAAGAAATTTCTGTCAGCGCAGGTGATCCGTCTTCAAACCGCGCCAACACAGAAGCTGTTTCTTTTGGCTCTGAACGACGATAGCCAAAGACGCGCGCGGCGGCTAAACGACCGCTATTGCGAAAAACTTCAAAGACGGGATGATCCGTTTTGATGTTGCTGAGCGTCGAATAATTTCCGGTGAGCTGCACTGCTTCGCCGAGCACTGATGGCGCAATATTCTTGAATGCTTCATTGAAGGAAGAAGTGTCCGCGTGCCTCGCCACCGCGATTACCAAGCCTCCGCCCTTCTCGACAAATGATTTTAAGTTTTCGGCAAACGCATTCGTGACGCTCTCGACATCGTTCAAAATTATGACTTTGTTGTTCGGCAAATCGGCAGGATTTACAGACGCCGGAGTTTTCACCGTCCACGTGAATGGTAAATTTTCTCCGGTGGTCAGGGCATTTTTCAAATACAAACTTTCGTTGTTGGCGCGTCCGGCAGCTTCAATCACCAGAGCCTGGGACTGCGCTTCGCGGTGCAAAGTGAAATAGAACTTATCGTCCGCGTCAAAATTATTATCGTTGATCACAAGCACGGCACGGTTGACGCCTTCGTTGAGATTGAAGTCGGTGAATTCCACAACGGCGGATTCACGCGCTGGAACTTTCAGCTGCCGTTTTTCAATTGGATGATCGTTGAGCTGCAATTCTACGCTTAAAGAATCTCTCGCGTCATCGCTGAAATTCATAATCCGCGCCGCTAATTTATCAGTGTATTTTGGCTGGTACACAACGGCTTGCGCGTTGAGGTCCGTCACAGCCAGATTTGGAGAATCCGTCGCGCCAACATCTTTGGTGATAAGTTTGATTTGATTATTCAAACGATACGCTGTTTCAGATTGATTCCATCCCGCCGATTGAAAATCTGTAATCAAAAAAATCTGTTTGTCGGCAACCGTAGTTTCTTTCATCAATTCTTCGGCTCCGCGTAAAGCTTGCGAGTACGCCGTCGAATTCAACCCCGCTTTCGCCTGATCTAACAAGGAAATAATCTTATTTTTTTCATTCGTAAAGCGACTTAATATTTCATAGCCGTTTCCGAAAGTTATTAATGCTATTTGATCGTTCGTGCCGGATTCATTGACGATAGTACGCGCCTGCGTCAACGCCTGCTCAAAGCGTTTGCCGTAGCGAAGGCTCAGCGAAGTATCCAGCAAAATAATTTTCGCCTTCGCCCGCGTCAGCGATTCTGCCGCGTTGGAGCTGGTGAAAAAAGGACGCGCAAAGGCGAGTACCAAACATAATAATGCCAGACAGCGAAGTGCTAATAAAAGCCAATTGATCAATCGCCTGCGTCGAATCGTACGCTGCGGAATTTGGCGAACAAACATCAGCGAAGGAAATTCAACTTTTTTCGCCCGCGTCCGGCGCACCAGATGCACGATGATCGGCAGGGCAACCGCCGCTAAACCAAGTAGAAACAATGGAGATAAAAACGACATTAATTTACCTATTCATTCTCAAAGCTGCCACACAATATGCATACCACTCACAATCCAACTCCCGCCTGCTTTTAATAATAATACAAATTGTTCCGCACCGCATTTATCGCCGCATTTATTAGAAATATCCACTAATGCCTGCGTGCGGTCTTCATTAAATCCTACATTGGAAACAATGACGTAGCCGTTTGTGCCGGGGAATTTATTATTAAAAGCTGCCCAGGCTTTGCGCATATCCTTGCCTGAAAAAATTGTGCGACGCTCCTGCTTACCAATCAATTTTACCGACGAATTAAATTTCGCTTCCAATGTTTTACAAACCCTGGATTTACTTTTGAAATCAGCCAGCGTTTTCGGGTTTAGCTTTTTTAATTTACCCGATAAGCCATAAAGACTTTTTTGCCACGAAGCTTCACCTTCTTTGTTGTTCCCTACGCCAGTGCAACCGGAAACCTGATTTTCAATCGCAATGGATTTGGCTCCGAAAAGTTCCTTTAAGGCTGCTGAATAGACGGCATAATCTTCGTCATCCGTGGGTAACGATGGCGGTGTAAAAAGCTTTCTTGGATCGGATTTCTTTTTTGATTGCGTAAAAGTGGTAGAGCTGAGTAAAAAAACAATCCCGATAATTACCAACAATTGTAGTCTTTGTTTTCCCATAATCCTGAACCCCAACGGGGTGAAATGAAATAGCCCAGGAAGGAGTTAAGCGAATGCGAAACGTAAGCCTGGATATTACATTTCGTACCGTTGGGACTTGAAGAATAAATACATTTCGAAAATACGCAAGCTTATCTGGTGGCGCGCCTTTCGCCTACTTTGTCCGTCGCGACAAAAACGAAAATAGCGCGTAATCCAATGCCTGAGTCGTCGTCAACAATTCGTATTCAACTTTGTTATTGATCGCGCCTTCTTTCACCCGCAGCAGATGATTATGAAATGTCTCGCGGTAGCCTTCTGCCAGGACATCGGGCATCACATGCAACTGTTCCTGCGTCTCGCAATCTTCCAACAGCACGGATTCATCGTAGCCGAAATCTATCTCGTTACGATCCAAAACCTGAAACGCAATTACGTTATTGCCTTTGAAACTGAGGTGCTGAAACGCTTCAATCAGGGCTTCGGAATCATCATAAAAATCCGAAATGATAATGACGACACTGCGCTTGGTGATGCGGTCAGCGGCTTCGTGAAGCATCGCTGAAAGCCTGGTTTCCCTGCCTGCTTCAAGTTGTTCTAAATGTCCAAAAATTGTACGCAAATGTCCGGTGCGATTTAGCGACGGCAACGCGACGCGCATCGCTTCATCGAAGGCTAATAGCCCAATGGCATCGTTTTGTTTATTGACCAAGTACGCCAGCGAAGCAGCTAACATTTTCGCGTATTGCAGCTTGGGAACCCCGCCCGACGAATACCGCATTGAACCGCTGGAATCCACTAACAAATGAAATTGTGTGTTCGTATCCGCACGATATTTTTTGATGTAATAACGATCCGTCCGGCCTAACAATTTCCAATCCAGATACCGCAAATCATCGCCGGGCATGTATTGCCGGTACTCCGCAAACTCCGTCGAAAATCCGGTGAACGGTGAACGGTGAAGCCCGGAAATAAAGCCTTCGACGACGGTTCGCGCCAATAATTCAAGCGACGTAACGCGCCCCAAAACTTCAGGATCAAGAAAGGAATTTGGATTGTGATTAATCGAATGAGGAGTTTTGAGCAGTTCAGTTTCCTGAACATTCAACGTTGATTCTTTCTTTTTGCGCCACCACATATTCATTGTCCTGGAAACGACAGCTTAGTCGAAAAAGCCTGCGCACTACAAACCGGACTTCGGCTCCGGCACTGCCTCAAGCAAGCGGCTAACGATTTTGTCAGTATCCAGTTTTTCCGACTCTGCCTGGAAGTTCAGCAAAATTCGATGACGCAAAACGGGTGGAGCAGAAGCGCGAATATCCTCGCAGCTGACGTTATACCGTCCGTTCATCACGGCGCGAGCCTTCCCTGCCAGAACTAAAAATTGTGAAGCACGCAGTGAAGCTCCCCACGTAATATATTTCTTCACAAAATCAGGCGCATTCGCGTGAATCGGGCGGCTGGTATTCGCAATCTGGACGGCGTAACGAACTACGGATTCAGCGGCAGGAATCTGACGAACTAACCTTTGAAACGCGATGATTTCATCGGCTGACATTAGGCGTTCAAATTTTATATCCTGCGGCATCGTGGTCGCCTGAACGACTTTGACTTCATCGTTTTCGTTCAAATATCCGACTCTGATATTAAACATAAAACGATCCAGCTGCGCTTCGGGCAAGGGATAGGTACCTTCCATTTCGATAGGATTTTGCGTCGCCAAAACGTAAAAAGGTTTGGGCAATTGATAGGTCGTTCCCTGCACTGTGACGTTGCCTTCCTGCATCGCTTCCAGCAGCGCGGCCTGCGTCTTGGGTGGAGTTCGATTGATTTCATCCGCAAGGATCATGTTGCCGAAAATTGGCCCTTTGATGAACTCCATGGTGCGGTGACCGGTGCTACGATCTTCTTCGATGATTTCAGTTCCAGTAATGTCAGCAGGCATCAGATCAGGCGTGAACTGAACACGCTTGAAAGATAAATCCAGCACATTTGCAATCGTGCGAACCAGCAAGGTTTTGGCGAGTCCGGGCACACCTGTCAAAATCGAATGTCCACCAACAAAGAGCGACATCAAGACTTGCTCGACGGCTTCGTCCTGACCGATGACTGCTTTGCGGATTTCGCTGAGGATGCTTTGGCGTGCTGAGACTAAACGATTCAGTAAATCTTCTTCCCGAAGGTTATCAGACATTCTCACTCCCGATGTTAATAGCCCTGAATTTTGAAAGTCATAAAATCTACGGGCTTTTATTAATTATTCTGAGTACGTCATTAAAGACGTTGCGGGGTTGCCATTTGGTTACTTGTTTTCAACTTCGATACTATAACTTATTTCCCAGCCAATTGTGGAATGAGCTTTTGCAATTTTCCGCGAAAGAAATATTCCATTGCCACAAAAAGTATAATTATCGCCTGCAAAACCTGCACTAAATCCTTTGATACATTTTCGGTAAAAATATCCACAAATAATCCGCCGCGCACCAAAGCACCAAATAAAATCGCCGCGAGGAAAACCCCGAACGGATGATTGCGACCGAGCAGAGCCACAGCAATTCCCGTGAAGCCGTACCCTGCGCTGAAATCGTGGTAGTAACGATAGCGATAGCCCAACACTTCATTTACACCAACCAATCCGGCGACTGCTCCTGACAAAACCATCGCTAAAATCACTTGTCGCTTCACGCTGATTCCGGCGTATTCTGCCGCGTCAGGACTGGCTCCGGCGGCGCGTAATTCATATCCCCATTTCGTCTTCCACAAAAATACCCAGACCAAAAAACAAGCCAGAATCGCCAATAAAAACGTAGCATTCAGTGGAATACGATAAGGAAAATTAATCCCAAGTGGTTTCAGCAAAGTATAAAATCTGGCGAATCGCGCAGCAGGAACAATCTCGTGCGTTTCCATAATCGCATCGCTCGGTTCCTTGAAATGGTATTGCACCAGATAGCTCAACAATCCGAGCGCAATAAAATTCATCATGATCGTATTGATAACTTCGTGCGAACCAAACCGCGCTTTCAAAATTCCTGGTACTGCGCCCCAAAATCCTCCCGCAATCATCGCCGCTAAAATTGCTAAAGGCACAAGCAAAATCGAAGGCAATCCAGTGAACGTCAATCCCACCCAAGCCGCCGCAAACGCTCCCATATAAAGCTGCCCTTCAGCTCCAATATTTAGCAATCCACAACGAAGCGCGATAGCTACGGAAAGCCCTGTGAAGATGAGCGGCGTCGCATAAAACAACGTATAGCCCCAATTATCAAAGGTAAAATGCCCCTGCGCGTCGTAGAGTCCAAACGCGCTACTCAGCAAAATCCCATAGACTTCAAACGGATTGTCACGAATGGCAAAGATAATGACGCCGCCGATAATAAAGGCTGCAATGACGGCGATGAGCGGAAAAGTGAGTTCACGGAGCAGTGTTTTCATATTGATATTTTTTTTCGAAGGAGCCTAAAAACACAATTAATACCTAATTCAATACCTACATAAATGTGAATCAGGGGTTCAACTAATATCGTTATTAAAAACAAAGGGTTTATAGACTTAGCATTTCGGCATCAGTGATTTTTCGCTCCGCTAACCCGTTG
>JAYTCQ010000366.1:0-11748 GCA_043736395.1 Blastocatellia bacterium
CTAATTTTGCTACATACTTAATGACAAGTGGGATCGGGTGCAGTTTGAGCAAGCGGCGCTCCCGAAATTTTGGGACTCACAAATGGAATGTCCAAAGCCAGCCCGCGAAGTATGAGTAAAATTGCAACTACCGCCAATCCCGCAGGCAATAGTCGTTGAATCGAAAAGCGAAAATGATTTTTTATTTTTCCTGTTAGTAGCCCGAAAAATAGTAATGCTGGAAATGTCCCCAGCCCGAACAGTGCCATAAATAATGCGCTGGACAAAACAGTTGGTTGTAGAATTGCTCCTGCGATTGCGACGTAGACCAAACCGCACGGCAGCAAGCCATTCAAAACCCCCAGACCAAATTGCACTGTGAAAAAATTCAGGCCTAAAATCGGTGCGAGCCAGACGCGAAGGTGAGCGATAAAATTTGCAGCGGATTGCGACAGTATTCCTTGAGAAAAAAGTTTTTTCGGAATCACTAACCAAAGCAAAATCAGGGAACCCGTAGTCACCGAGACAATTTGTTGCAGGCCTGAAAAACGCGCAGCACTCCCCAGCAAGCCAACTCCGGCTCCGAGTAAGGCGTAAGTTCCAATGCGTCCGAAGTTATACAGAAGGCGACCGCAGACTAATTTTGCCCAGCGACGATATTCGCCGTTGGGTTGCGGCAATGCCATTACTAACGGCCCGCACATCCCAACGCAGTGCAGCGAACCGAGAAAACCTAAACCAATTGCCAGCCAAATTCCGTTATTCATAACTAAGTACTAAGAGCAGGTGACAGGTGTTAGTTCCGAAACCTGTCACCTGACACCTGAAGGTTGGTCGTACGTTAATCCTGTTCATCTTGTAAATCCTGTCATACTGGTTTTATCTCTACTTCACCTGTTTATGTCAGATGAAGTAGAAATTCTTGATAAAACTCTTTTCCATCGGTTGCCCAGCTGACCTTCACGCGCCACGCGCCACGCGCCATTTTTGCAGTTGAAAATAATTGTAAACCTTCCTCATCAGGTTCAACTGGAAAGCTAAAATCGAGGAGCGAATCAGAAGGACGATACAATTTAATTGTTCCTTCGACCGCCGCATTCTTATTTGGAAATTGAATTTTGATGAACTTCCCATCCTGACTGAGCTGGCAGGTCATCGCTTGCGCCAGCTTATTCGTCTGCCGCTCTCGATTAATTTGTTGTTCGTATCTTATTTCTTTTGCGTAGTAATCAGGCGCTACCAGTTCTACTTTCTGGGTCAGGGTGAAGGCCACAAAACTAATCATCACCACTGCGAAAATAGAGTACACGGCTGCAATGCCATAGCCCCAAAAAGATTTACCTGATTTGATATTTTGTTCGATCATATTTTTAGTGGAGCGTTGTTGTCAGAAAACGTGTCTCAACTTCTTTCAGTAATTTCCCATTCGAAAATACGCCAAATTTAACGTTGATATTGCTCGCCGATAATTGGTCAGGAGGAAGTGAAAGGATGAATCTGCCACTGATTTCAGACATTGCCGGAACATTAGCTGGATCGCCAATCATCGTTAATGTTCCTTTTTCCGGCGACAATAATTTCACTTCAACTGGAACATTGACATTTGTTTTATTGACGATTTGGATTAAGTAAAAGTTTGTGATTTCTCCATCACCTTGTTTGGCGGCGAGCGTTCCGGGCTGACGCAAAATCAAAACTTCGGTCATCTGGCGACGATAGAGAAAAAATAAAAACAAGGTCGTAATCAATATCCATACACCGGCATAGCCCAGCACGCGCGGAGTCAGCCAGTTAAATTTTCCGGTCTTGATTGTGTTCAGCGAAGTATAACGAATCAGTCCGCGCGGTTTTTTGATCTTATCCATCACGGCATCACACGCATCAATGCAGGCCGTACAATTCACGCATTCAAGCTGAATGCCGTTGCGAATATCAATGCCGGTCGGACAGACTTCGACGCATTGATGACAGTCTACGCAATCGCCTCGAACTGGTAGCTCAGCAGTTCTTTTTGGATCAATTTTGATGAGCTTGCCGCGTGGTTCTCCGCGTTTGAAATCATAGCCGACGACAATTGAATTGGCGTCCACCAAAGCTGATTGATAGCGTCCGTAGGGGCAGACTACGATGCACGCCTGCTCACGAAACCACGCAAAAACGCCGTAAAATAAAAAGCTGAAGATAAGGATTGAGCCCAATCCAACCGGGTGCAGCGAAGGCGGATCAGTGATTATTTTCTTAAGCGCTTCGACGCCAATAATATATGACAGAAATAAGTTTGCGATTAAAAATGAAAGGGCAAAAAATATGATTTGCTTCAGGATTTTCTTTGCTGCTTTGGCGGGAGTCATGGGTGTCGCCGCATCTCGTTTGGCCTTCATCGAATCCCCATCAATGAAATATTCAATCTTGCGAAAGAGCATTTCCATGAAGATGGTTTGCGGGCACAACCAGCCACACCAGACTCGACCAAAAACTGCCGTAAATAAAAAAATTGAAACCAGCCAGGTGAGGACTCCAAGAACCACCAAATAAAAATCCTGCGGGAAAAATACGAGTCCAAGGAAAACAAATTTCCGCTCAATAATATTTAATAAAATGAAGGGTTGTCCGTTTACTTTAAGAAATGGCGCGCCAAATAAAAAAGCAAGCAGGAACCAACTGACAATCGTGCGCGCATTATAAAATCTGCCGTGCGGTTTTTTGGGATAAATCCAATTTCGCGCACCTACTGAACCTATCGTAGAAACATGATTTCGAAAGCTATCAGGCGTATCTTTAGGTGCGTTAATGATGGGCATCGTAGAATTGCTTACCTTTTCTTGGCGGCTGTTTTAGCCTGTTTCTTTTCTCCGTGTTCGCGTTGCTTATCCTGTCCTTCCTTCTCGTGTGATTTATCTTCGACTTCGTCTTTTTCTTCCCATTTTATTTCTCGAACTGGATCAATTGCTTTGGGATTTTCTGGATGCGAATCTTTCATCGAAACAATAAAGCTCGCGATTTGCTGAACCTGTCGTTCCGTTAATTTAGCTCCACTGCCATAGGGCTGCATCCCTTTGTCCGGGAAGCCTGATTTGATGCTGGTCATGATGGATTTAAAATCGCCGTTGTGAATCCAATATTCGTCAGTAAGATTCGGGCCAACGATGCCGCCCAGATCATTGCGATGGCACGTGTAGCACATATTTGCTTGCCCACTGAATAATGTTTTTCCCGCGTCAATTGATGTTGCATCGGTGAGAGCAGCGAGTTCAACTTTTGCTTTTTGAGCATCGGGAGGTTCTTGAGATCTTTTGAATTCAGCGACCTCCATTTCGTATTCCGCTTTCGACGAAGGGCCTTCTGCCATTTGATAATTCACGAAGTAACCGGCGGCAAACACCATCGTGAAAATGAACCCGACGAATAACCACAAGGGCATATCGTTATCGAATTCAGTAATCCCATCTGCGTCGTGACCTTTAACCAGAAGTTCTTTTTCTTCATCGGGTAAAATTTCGTTTTCTGTCATGTTTATGCTTCCTCATCCTGGTTATGTTGCTGAGAATTTTGATCCAATGGTAATCGCGACATGTGATGTAAGTAATTTTTGTCTGCGCGAAAAAACCAAATCACGACAACAAAAAATACTGCCTGGAAAATGAACATCGAAATTAACGGGTAAATGCCGATGCCTTCAATTGTTTGTAAGACGTTTTTATACATAGTTCCTCCGTATGCGAATTGAAAAGGGGAGAGAAGTAGACTGTAGACGGGAGTTCTCCCCTCGGAGTAATCAGATTACTCTCAATCCTTATCTACCGGCTCGCGTCTACTGTCTACTGTCTACCGTCTAGACCACCATAAATCATAATAACCAGCGATCAGCGTAGCTCATTTGCCTTCTACTTCCTTTGCTCGCAGGGTGTGGAACTTCGCCATCTCTTCGGCTTCCAGAGCAAGCGCTTCAGCAGCCTTGCTGAATTTCTGGCAATGCAGCCGCATCTTTTTGATGTAGCGGCTCTCGATCGTGTCTTTCGGATTTCGCGCAACTGTCTTGCTGAATTCCGTCAGCATCTTGCGGTGCGCTTCAGCTTCCATGCGATATTCCCCGGCCTTTTTCTGATACTGTTCGGCGCGTGCTCCATGTTCTTGAGCGGTTTGTGGAGCCTTCATTTCCTGACTGTGATTTTGTTGATCCTGCGCAACAGCCAAGCCGCTTAAAACCATCATGGTCAGTGTCAACAACGCGAGGTTAAGAATGGATTTGTGAATTGTTGAGATGTCGTTTTTCATATTTCTCCTGTCTGAAAATTGTTGGTTTCCCTTGTTGGTGAGTGCTCGGTTCATGAATCTTTTCGTGTTCGCTGAATCAATCAGGTCATAATTTCTCAGCATATTTATTTCTTCACAGTTTCCTGCGCTTTAATGTCCGTTCCCAGTCGTTGCATATAGGCAATCAGCGCGATGATTTGCGCATCGGGATCAACCTTGGCGCCGCTTAGCTCCAGATTCGCCGCGATCTTCGCCGCTTGTGCTTTCGCATCTTCCGTGGCTTTTAATTCATAACCAGCCGGATAAGGAACGCCCAATTTTTGTAACGTCATGATCTTGCCTTCAGTGTGGCTGTAATCAGTTTTCGTGTCATACATCCACGTATACGCGGGCATGATCGAACCCGGCGAAGTCGAGCGCGGTTCACGCATGTGAATGTAATGCCACGAATCAGGGTATTTACCACCGATGCGATGCAGGTCAGGCCCGGTACGTTTGGAACCCCATAAAAAAGGGTGATCGTAAACAAATTCGCCGACTTTCGAATATTCGCCGTAACGTTCAGTTTCCGAACGGAATGGACGAATCATTTGCGAATGACAATTGTTGCAACCTTCAGCGATGTAAAGGTCGCGGCCTTCAATTTCCAAAGGGGAATATGGCTTGACGCTGGCAATGGTTGGAACGTTGGATTTGATAACAGCCGTGGGAATAAATTCGACGACACCACCAATGAATACTGCCACTAATGACAACACTGCAAAGCGCATTGGGCGACCTTCCAAGGCTCGATGCCAGTGTCCATTTTTTGTTGACACATACGCTTCGAGCGCTGGCGCTTCCGTTGCTTCGTTGGCTTCCAGAACGCCGGATTTAGCGGTCTGAATTAAATTCCAGGCAGCAACTAATGCACCGATCATGTAAAGCGATCCGCCGACGACACGCAGCGCATACATCGGCAAAATCTGAGTCACAGTTTCCAGAAAAACGGGATAGCGCAGGATGCCTTCAGGAGTGAATTCTTTCCACATCAGACTTTGGGTAATCCCCGCGAAATACATTGGAATCACATAAAATAAAATCCCCAACGTCGCGAACCAAAAATGCATGTTCGCTAATTTGCGAGAGAAAAGTTCAGTGCGATAAATGCGCGGAATGATGTAATACAACATCGCAAAGGCTAATCCACCATTCCACGCGAGCGCCCCGACATGCACGTGCGCGATGGTGTAATCGGTGTAATGCGTGATGGCATTCACATTTTTCAATGACATCATCGGGCCTTCAAAAGTGACCATCCCGTAGGCCGTAATTCCCACGACAAAAAATTTTAGGACCGGGTCTTCGCGTACCTTGTCCCAGGCTCCGCGCAAGGTCAGCAAACCATTAATCATTCCGCCCCAAGAAGGCGCGATGAGCATAATTGAAAATACTGTCCCGAGTGATTGCGCCCAATCAGGCAATGAGGTGTAAAGCAAATGATGCGGCCCGGCCCAAATGTACAAAAAAATCAGTGACCAAAAATGAACGATTGAAAGCCGATAGGAATACACGGGACGATTGGCGGCTTTGGGCACGAAGTAATACATGATCCCAAGAAATGGGGTCGTGAGGAAAAAGGCTACGGCGTTATGCCCATACCACCATTGCACGAGCGCATCCTGCACGCCGGCATACATGGAATAGCTTTTTAAAAAGCTGACCGGCAATTCAAGCGAATTGACGATATGCAACATCGCAACTGTGACAAAGGTAGCGATATAAAACCAGATCGCCACATACATATGCCGCTCTCGGCGTTTGAAAATTGTTCCTATCATGTTGACGCCGAAAACAACCCAGACCAGCGTAATCGCTATATCAATCGGCCATTCCAGTTCTGCATATTCTTTGCTTGAAGTGAATCCCAGCGGCAGTGTTAAGGCAGCGGAAACAATAATAAGTTGCCAGCCCCAGAAGTGAATTTTGCTCAAGCTGTCGCTGAACATTCGCGCCTTGCACAGGCGTTGCAGCGAATAGTACACGCCGACAAAAATTGCATTTCCGGCGAAAGCAAAAATGACTGCGTTCGTATGCAGCGGGCGCAGGCGACCATAAGAAAGAACCGGAATGAAGCCTAGAAAATCCGGCCATCGCAATTTGATGGCAATGATGAGACCGACGAGAAATCCAACGATTCCCCAAACGATCATCGCAACTGAAAAATCGCGCACAATCTTATTGTCATACGCAAACTTTTCGACGCGCAGGTTTTCACTCTGCATAATTTTTTTTCTCCTGATGTGGAATAGGTGAAGGTGATTGCCTTTCATCAAAGAGCACGCGGATGGCGGGAGTGTAGCGATCTTCGTATTGGCCTGTTTTGACAGCCCAAAAGAAGCAACCTAAAAAAGTTAGCGCAACCAATAAGCTGAATCCGATTAGGATAAATAAAATTTCCATAACTCTCCAACCTCATAGTGCTTTGACTCTGCTTTTGATTTTGGTCAAGAAACAGATAACGAGCGAGAAAAGGTTCCTCACGGATGATTTAGCATTTTTCGTGCCTTAGGGAATCAAAGGCAAAAGGATGGAAATAGTTACTGTAGCTGTGTATTTTTTCGCAATTTAGCTGGGAGAAGATGTGAGGTAGGTGAAAATTCCTCAATAGCAAATCTTCGTATGATTGTTAGACAGCAATCTTTAATCCACTTGCGGATAAGACAAGGGCAAAATCTTGTGCTTCAATAATTCTCTTGGCAATCACTTTGACTTTCCATTGGCCGTGAACAGTTTCAACAACAACGCCCTCAACGTTATTAACGTCATCAGACTTACCAGTGTCACCAAAATCATTCCCGTAGTAAACTTTTCCATTTGGATCAGTGACTTCGAGGTTTAAGTTATTCATCAGCACGCCGCCTGAGTCGGGAAGATCAGTGTAAACCAGAGTAGCACGGAACTCAGATTTTTCTTCTTCGACTTCTACTGAATATTCCATTGAATCTCCTTGATCTAGCGGCTTTTCTTCGTCAATGAAAAATACTTGCGTTGGCGCAATAGGGGATAAAATGTTAGGGAGATAAATTCTTCCCCACCCTTGTTCATTATCTGCATAAGGCGTTGACTCAGGATGTGGATAATAATAAGGGAAATGCTTGGCACAATGGATCAGTGCTGCTTTAAGCAATGCCGCACTTGGATTCGAGATTCGCCGTTGTTCACGAAGATACTGACGAACTAACAAGGCTGCACCCGCCACCAATGGAGTAGCCATAGATGTACCAGTCATATAAACATAGTGGTTTGGAGCTTCATGGTAAACGTCAAAAGGTTCTGGGGGATTAACAGCTTGCGATGATCTGGCGGAAAGGATAAACGTTCCAGGCGCAACGACATCAGGCTTGCGACGCCCTGACATATCCAGCAAAGAATGGGTAGCCCATGTAGGCCCACGACTGCTAAATGGAGCAATGTGATCAACCGAATCTGTCATCCCATCTGAATTAATTGGACTATGGCAAAAAATTGAGGGTTTCCAGGTTCCATAGTTAACTCGGATGTTGGGTCGGTCATTTTCACATGCCCCAACTGTCAGGCAATTCTTAGCTACTCCAGGTATGCTGACATTTCGTTGCGAAATTTCCCCACCATGATATTGTTGCCTAGCATCATTTCCCGCCGCAAACACTACCAGAAAATCCTTATGATTCCAGATAAACTCATCTACTTGTTCAGCCCTTGACGCAAAAAAGACGCTACCTGTCACTTTCCAGGAATTTGAATGGACACGCGCACCTTGTTCGTAAGCTGTCTCAAATAAGGTAGTTATATCAGGAACAGGGGCATCGTTTCGTACCCCTGATTGAAAAAAAAGCTCTGCTTCTGGCGCTGCCCCTTTGACAGAAAGGTTCATTAGGCTTGCATGAGACCCATCTCCTAATGCAATACCGGCGACATGGGTTCCGTGTCCGTCCTCGTCAACAACTGGTAATCCTGAACGATGAGGTTGGATAGCTTTGACGCGACCCTGAAAATCGGGGTGTCCATTGTCCAGCCCTGTGTCCGCAATCGCTAATATCTCTCCTTTTCCTGTTAGATTCAGTATTGGCTCGTTAACCCCACTAGCTTGAATACCAATCACTTCGCATGCCGCACTACTAAGCAATGACACTTTTAATTCTTCTTCCAGATAACGCAGGCCGACTTGTCGAACCAGTACATCAAGAGCATATTCAGAATTAACAACCTCGGAAATATTAACAATTAAATCCCTATTGCCCACCTTCTCTACAATGTCGATCCCCTGACTGCGCCACACCGCATCCGCCAAGTCACGGTCTTGGGTTGTAAAGAAGCTCGCGTAAAAAGTATTAGGGATAACGGCAGGTTCGTCTTGTTCCGAACTGGTTGACACAGCCTCTTGATCAAGTTGGTTGGATAGGGAGGGGTAGCGGTTCAAATTCACACGGATACTTGGTTGAAAAGGCTTTACCCAAAGCACAGGCAAGTCCTCAACACTTTCCATTACATTCTTATTCGGAATTTCAACAATATAATCGGGGTAATCCGTCCCGCCCAGCGGCTGCAAGATTTTTGCCCCAGCCTCCTCCAATTGTTTTTTTACAAGACTTCTTTTAGAAGGAAGGAACCGTACTATGTAATCACGCATGGGCATTTGCATTCTCTCCAATATAGGCATCGGGGAAAAGAATATGGAGGGTATCGCAGGTTGCAGCATTTCTACAGCATATTTTTGCCTTAACGTGGAAATTGTGTTTTCTGGGGCTGAAATAATTGAAAATGCGGGATAGCTTTCTATTATTACTGCCTCCGGCGGGCACCCATCGAAAGTCGCTGATAGACCATAAACCCGATAGAAATTTAGGCTAATATTTTCTCCTCCCTGGATCCCCAGTCGCACCTTCCGCGATTTTAGTTTTTCAATTATTTTACGCTCAGTAATTCGGAGTGCCGCTTCATCAATCCAATCATGAATCTGCTCGGAATCGAAAGGAAGTTTTCTCTTTACCTCGTGAATTAAGGTAAGCTCTTTTTCGCCTCCTTGCTCAATCATCCATCCAAGTGTAGCTTCAAAGTCAGACTGATCTATTGGGTTAAGTAAATGAAGGTGTCTTATTGTTCGAGTCGCTGTAGCTCGTAATTCGAGTAAAGTTTGCTCTAAATCTCTGCCCCTTTCCGTGCTTCCTAGAATTGGAGATAATGAAAGCCTATCAATTAACTCCCTTTTGTAATCTGCCAAGATTAGTTGATAACTTCGATGATATTCCTCTTGTCTTTCAAAGGGGATAAATTCTAGTATTTTGTCATATACAACCTTTTGACTATCAATAATAGTGTTAAGTGAATCAGTTAAATAGGCTGCTCCTGATAAAATCGGCTTTATTTTTAGCTCGTACTCGACACGCTTTTCGGGAGCTATGAAATCATCCGTGTTTTCAATTAAACGAGCTAATGCTGTGCCTTGATTCATGTGATTTATTCCTTAACTAGCTGATAATGATTAGGGGAAAATAGCTAAAGTACTTCCGTAGGTGATTTTTTCAGGAGACTCTTAACTTTTTCAGGGAGGGAAAAAGCCAATTCATCCTCTTTCCTCAAAAACAAGCAAAGTGGTTGCTGAGTAAAGTACGAAATAACTCGCTCTTCTGATACGTTCGAAAAGACGATAACGGGCAGATAGGGGTTCCTTTCTCGAATTTTCTTAAACAGCGCAAGTCCTGTCCTGAGTCCGCCTTTAGTATCCTCGTCTTTAAGTAGTATTCCGGGAGGCATCATAATATCCATAATAACCAAGATGATTTGTACTTCACTATGCACGAGATATTCCCAAGCTTCGTCTATATTTGTTTTCAAGGTGACTTGGTATTGATATTCAGACAGCTCTAGTCCTAGCTTAAAACTATCCATTTCGTCTTCATCGTCAATAAATAGAATCATTGCCTCCCCCTGGTAGGACGCTTGGGTAAGATCATTAAAAATTCCGTAGGTTGTCGTTTATTTCCTAATCTAAGGTCTCCCCCCAGCTCTTGCATTATTCTGCGAGCACTTGTTAAGCCAAAACCTGAGCCAATAACACCACTTCGCATCGCTTGAGGTGTTCGGGTTCCTTCTTCAAAGATTTTCTCTTCAAACCCATCATCAACACCGATTCCCCAATCCGAAAATTTAATTATGAAGTCAAATTTTTTCACCTCAACTTCTATGTGAAGTTTGAAGTCGCTTGGATTACGTTTTGCGTATTTAATTGAATTTGTAAATAAGTTATAGACAACTTGATTTAATTTCCCTTTGTCTACTGTAACAATAACTTTCGATATATCACTTGAATTATATTCTATCTTAGACAAAGGGATACCTTTCCTCCTAATAACCGGACGTACAATTTGATTTATAGTTTTGATGATAATGTCGCGGAAAACATTAGTTACCTCTGACTTAGAAATTTGCTCTCGTAACCCCAGCTCGTGTGAGACCATACCAATCTGGTAAAACAAAATCTCGCAATCTGCTAAAATATCTTCAAATTTTGTATCTATGATATAAGGGCTCAATCTAACACTGGCTTCTTTTAATAAGCTTGTATGGCTTTTAATGCCAACAACAGGCGACTTTAGCTCATGCGTGATTTGATCAACTCTCAAACCTGATTTTTCACGCTCAACGATTTGACTAATATGGTTAACTAAATTTTTTAATACCTGTATATCTCGCTCATAAATGAATTTCTGGTATTTATTTTTGTAACCGGCGACAACAGTACCAATAATTCGATTTCCTTGAGACATGAGCATTGGAACAAAAACACGTATTAGGTCTTTATGAACATATTTATCATACAGATAAGGATTAAATCTATTGTCTTCTTGAAGCACTTCAATTTTACCTGATTTGACTATGTGAGCCTGAATATCATTACCATCCAGTGCATGCACGGCGTCTTTTTTAAATGTATCTTTTTGAGACTCAGGTATACCTTCTATAAACTCGCACTTTATGCAATGTTGCTCAGGGACGATTACCGACACATTTACATACTCAAATCCTAGAGCAGCTTTAATCTCATCTAAAACTACTTTAATAGCATGGTTGTAATTTTTTGTTATGGCCAGTTTCTCACTGAACTGACGAAGTCTGGCAAGCTTGTCATCATATTCGAGATTCTCAATGATAATCCCTGCATAGCTGGCAAGCGACTGCAAACATTCTTGATCGGCTTCAGTAAAAGCCGCGATTTCAGGGCTTTCAATATTTAACACGCCTATAGGTTTCGTCCCAAATTTCACTTCTTGCCCTTCTCTTACCAAAGCTTTACGAACCAAGATAGGAACCGCCAGCTCCGAACGCATCTGCTTGAAAAACTTTACATAGATAGTTTTCCACTCCGCACCTGTTATATCGTCTATATCACTGGTTACATCGTCTATTTTGATAGGAACTTCTCGACTAAGAGCTAAACCAATAACTCCTCGCCCTATTTCAAGGCTAGAAGTAGTTGAACCTCCATCGTCGTTT
>JAYTCQ010000367.1:0-21950 GCA_043736395.1 Blastocatellia bacterium
CCCTTACTGCGTGCGGGCTTCTGCATTCTTTATGAACATCAATCACTGCGTCATCACTATTAAACAAACTATCTTCGCCCGCGGAGGTCGTGCCGCAGAGCTGGCGCGAAACGGAGATGCGACGGCAATTCGCTTAATCCGGGCGGACAGCGAACAACAAAAAACACTCGAAACCGTCCGTCAGGTTCTGAGCAAATTCAAAATCAACTTCGCTGAAGTTTGTGCGAAAGATTTTTCTGCCGCTGAAAAAAGGCTCATCACTAAAGCTGATTTGGTGATTAGTGTGGGCGGCGATGGCACGGCACTCGGAGCTTCGCATTACGTGACAAATGGCGCACTGCTCGGTGTTAATTCCGCTCCCGGCGACAGCATCGGACATTTTTGTCATGCGAATCGAAGCGACTTCAAAACTAAATTTTCGCAGGTCTTGAACGACCAATGGAAGCCAGCCGAAATCGCCCGGCTCAGCATCGAACTGGACGGAAGAATTTTACCGGAGCCAGCTTTGAATGATGTACTGATTGCGCACGATTGTCCGGCAGCGACTACGCGCTACATCATCCAGCGCGGCGAGCAGCAGGAAGAACATCGCAGCTCTGGCATTTGGGTCTGCGCTCCGGCAGGTTCGACCGCGGGAATTAAATCTGCCGGTGGCAAAGTCATGAAGTTGAATTCCAGGCGAATGCAATTTTATGTGAGAGAATTATACCGCGAACCCAACCGCGAATACGCGATCACAAAGGGATTTCTCGAAGCTGGAGAAATCCTGACCGTCGCTTCAAAAATGCCCGAAGCCCATTTGTATATTGACGGGTCGCGCACCTCCTATAAATTTCTATTTGGCTCAAGAGTTCGGCTTCAGGTGGCTGATTGTCCATTGAGACTTTTCAAGTGACATTACCAATTCATCTATTCAAATTCATTCCTCCTCTGTTATGATTCTGCTGAGACTAATCTTCAAAAATTGATGTTCAAGGGCCACGCGCCAACGCACTCTTGATCGTTGAACCCAATCGTCATCTTCCTCAAAATTTCTAATTTTAGTATCAAGAAATTAGTCCAACTTTTAAGGTGATTCTTCACGGAGGCTGTTAATGCTATTTCACAATGATTCGACTTCCCCAAAATTGAAGCTCCATTTTCTCGGAGTTTTGTTCATCTTTATTTGTACTGCGACTTCAGCTTTTGCCGAGACGACCAGCATCTTTGATCTTCAACCATCGAGTGCCATTGGAGGTTCGCCTTCAAGCTTGTTGATGGAAACCACTTACATCAATGTGCCTGCGGGGGCTATGCTTTCCGTTCATTTGATGAAAGGGCAACAGGTGCTTTCCACCAGTAAATTGCAATTCATGGGGGCACATCAAAGTTCGTCTTTTCTGCCGACGCAAATTGCGCAATTTTATTCATCTGGCAGCCCGACTCCCGGCGAACCAATTCCCGGCACCAAGCTGACTCCCGGCATCATTGATTTAACCGGACTCGCAGCAAATCCCGAACAATTTCAACTACTCTGGTCATTGAGCAGCGGCGAAATTTATCCTCCCGGTCAGGCTCTCGTCACGGGAGGCTCGCAACCGATTAATTTTGCGCGCTTACGTCCAGTAGCTTTGGCGGCAAGTCGTCAGAGCGATCAAAAACCCGGCTCGGTGCTTTTTTATCATCGCTACACTTCTTCATTGAGCAATCCGAACGCGAAGGATACGACGATTAGCCTCACAAATACGTCATTCACTGACACTGGCAAAGTGCGATTATTTTTTGTGAATGGACAGGATTGTCTGACGTTCGATGTCGCGGTTTGCTTGAGTGCGCAACAGACGACGAGTTTCAGAATGAGTGAATATGATCCCGGCACTACGGGTTACGTAGTCGCCGTCGCCATTGATAACGACGGTAAACCGACACAATTTAATTGGTTGATTGGCAATGCGCAAATTCGTCAAATTAGTCCTATTAATAGTCAAAGTTATGACACCAGCCTCAGCGCTACAGCTGTTTTCAAACGCTCTTCGGCAGCAATTAGTGTGACGAACGGGAAAGCTGAAATGGCATTTGATGATGCGATGTACGACAGCCTGCCATCACAAATCGCAGCCGATAACATTCCCAGTCAGGGAACCTCCGCGCAGAATGCTAACGCAACGTTTCTTGGATTGTATCGTCCCACCGGAGATTTATCCGGCAGCACCGTAGCGCCCAAAATTGATTTCAGCCTTTTCAATAATCAAGGCGGAACTTCTGTTGCTTCTACAACACTTGGTTGTTATGCGGATTTGCGGCTGAATACGATTCGATTTAATCCGCTGTTGGCAACGATTTTGCCAACCGGACAAACCGGATGGGTCAGGATTTCCGCCCCCGATAAATTGCCAATTATGGGAGCGCAATTCAGCAGTGGCGCTTCCTATGCAACTGGCGCAACGCTCAGAGCAATTATGTACGCACCGGATTATCGAATCCTCGTTCCAGTAAAAATTCCCGGCTGTTAATGCAGAAGCCCGCACGCAGTAAGGGCGCCTGTACTCTATGCATACTTCCGCAGGTTTTTGCTAAGTTCATTTCTTGAGTATTGGCGCCCTTACTGCGTGCGGGCTTCTGCATCCATTTATCCATTTACATTTCGCTGTTATAATCCGGCGTATATGAAATCATCTACTGCCCTGAAAGCCCTTTGTTTATTACTCATCCTTCTCTCTTTCTCCGCCACATCCTGTAGTCGTAAGCGCGATTTGAATGGAATTTGGAATGGCGATATCTACCTTAAAAGCCGCGATACAGTTCCGTTTAAAATTGAAATGAAGCAGGAAGGCACCAAAGTTTTTGCCACCATTCTCAACGGCGAAGAACGATTGGAAGCCACCAGCGGGAGCTTCGATGGACAAAATATCAAACTGAAATTTGATTATTACGACGCCGAAATCGAAGCCGGGTTTGTTCGCCGTGAAGTGATCGGAACAGTGACTCGAACGTGGCGCAACACGAAACTTGTCCGCGAATTAAAAATGTGGAAAGGCGGTGAAGTGAAAGCCATTCCTACTGCGACAGAAGGAAAAGATATCTCAGGTGACTGGTTGATGAAAGTTGGTGAAGGCGAAAATCAAAAAGATTGGCAGCTTTCGGTTAACCAAAAAAATGGTGAGTTGATTGGAACCATTCTCACACCGTCTGGAGATTGGGGAACGATGACGGGCTTCCTCGGACATGAAGGCAAATTTGAGATGGGAAGATTTGATGTCATCAATGCGCGTTCGTTACATGCAAAGTTGGACGAATCCGGAAAAATTAAAGGTATCGTGGATTTAGGGCAAGGCGATGTGCCGCGAATTTTCACTGCCGAGCGAGTCAACATTCCGAAAGATGGTATCGCCTTCGCAGCCGGAAATGTTCGCATGAAAAATCCGACGGAACCGCTGCGATTTAGTGGTACGGATTTCGACGGAAAGACCATCAGCTTCGAGGATCCGCGCTTCAAAAATAAAGTCATTGTCATCGAAATCACCGGATCGTGGTGCCCGAATTGTTACGACGAAGCTCCGGTATTGAAAGATTTGTATGCGCGTTACAAAGCGCAAGGTTTAGAAATTCTAGGACTTTCATTTGAATACACCGGAGAACCCAAACGCGATTTGGAGCAGGTCAAAATCTTTGCGAAGAAACATGACATTTCGTATTTGATGTTGCTCGGTGGTTCGACGGAAAATGATGACGTACAGAAAAAATTGCCACAGCTCGAAAACTTCGGCGCGTTCCCGACTACGATATTTATTGGGCGCGACGGCTTAGTCAAAAAATTCCACGCCGGATTTGAAGGCCCCGCGACAGGCGCACGATTCACGAAAACGAAAGCGGATTTTGAAGAGACGGTGAAAGAATTATTGAAGGAGTAAAACGGGTTTGTAGTCCCGCCTTTAGGCGGAATTCCCGTGATAATCGAGTTAATTCCGCCTAAAGGCGGGACTACAAACGCTGCGCAATTCCTTACGATTATTTTCTTGCAAGATAATCACCTTCATCCGTTCAGCCAGAGGAGGATATTTATGAGACAAATTTCAATATTTATTTTGTTGTTTTTAACTGTGCTTATTTTCGCTTGTAGTCAAGCACAATATTCGTCAAGAAACGTTTCGGCTGGTGATACTTCTGTGCCAGGTGGAGCGCCTGGCGAGATTGCTGCTAAAGTTGTAAATTCTAGAAATGACCAACAGGGACAGGGACAAGGTGCTCCACCGCCAGCGCAAGTCGTCAAAACAACCTATACAGAAACTCCCGCCGAAAGCCAACAACCCATAGCCCGTAAAATCATCCGCAACGGCGACTTCCTGATTGAGTCGAAAAATCTTGCCGAAGATCAGCGAAAAATCGCAGCTCTCGCCGAATCACTTGGCGGCTTTGTGGTCACTTCTGAATTCAAACAATCCACGTCCGGCTCTTCGGAATCAACAGTGAAAATTATCGTCCGCGTACCCGCAACGCAATTTGATAAAGCCGTAGCCGAAATCGTCAAATCTGGATCACAGTTGATCTACAACAAAACTGCGGGTCAGGATGTCACTGAAGAATTTGTAGATTTAGAAGCCAGACTCCGCGCCAAGCACGCGCTCGAAAATCAATATCTTGAAATTATGAAACGCGCGGCGAAAATTTCTGATGTGCTCGAAGTGCAGGAAAAATTAACTGAAGTCCGCACCGAACTCGAACAGATGGAAGGGCGCCGTCGCTACCTTGAAAATCAGTCTTCGCTTTCGACGATTAATGTAACGTTGCAATCCCCTGCTGCCGTGGTGGCCGCGACGCAAAATGGATTCTGGCGCAGCATCAAAAATTCCTTCGGCGACGGCGTAGATGAAGCTGTCGGCATCGTCCTCGGCATCATTCATTTTGTCATCGTCGCGCTGCCAATTTTCGTGCTGTTGATTTTGCCATTGTGGTTCATTCTTCGTTTTTTGAATCGCCGCTATAACTTTATGAATCGCTGGAAAAAAGAAATTGTCACTGCCACGCCTGATGAATAAAATTTAGGGAATTAACGCAAAGGGACAAAGAGACAAAGGGTCAAGGAAGAGATGTAACAGCTTCGTCTTTCTTTGACCCTTTGATTCTTTGTCCCTTTGCGTTTAAATAAAGCGTATGAAAAACAAAAATGCCATTGTCATCGGCGGTGGAATTGCCGGACTGACTGCTGCGACATTTTTAGCGAAGTCTGGAAAATCCGTCACGCTTTATGAAAAGGCGCGCAAAGTCGGTGGACGCGCGACGACGGAACAGAAAAAAGGATTTCATTTTAATTTAGGGCCGCATGCGCTTTATGCCGCAGGGCAAGGCGTTAATATTCTGCGCGAATTGGGTGTTGAGTTCAGCGGAGAAAAACCTGGTTTATCTGGTTCATATGCCGTTTATCGCGGGCGTAAGCATACTTTTCCCAACGGCGGCGTAGCGTTAATGACAACCAGTTTATTCGGGTTGGCGGCGAAGATGGAAGCGGGTGCATTACTGAGCAAAGTCAGTAGAATTAATACCGCAACGATTCAACATCTCACGATTAATGAATGGCTCGAAAAGGAAGTCCGTCAGCCTGAAGTGAAAGAATTAATTTGCACATTATTTCGCGTCTCGACCTACGGCAATGCTCCAGATGTGATGAGCGCGGGAGCTGCCATCGCACAACTTCAGATGGCGTTGGCGAGCAATGTTTATTACCTTGATGGTGGCTGGCAAACTTTAGTGGATGGATTGCAAGATGCAGCAAAATCTGCCGGAGTAAAAATTATTTCGCAAGTCAAAGTTGAAAAAATTTTCTGTGATAATGCCATCCGAGGCATTCAACTTTCTGATAAAACATTGCCGGAATCTTCGCTCATCATCGCGGCGGTTAATCCCGCTGATCTTTGTGATTTGCTTGAAAACAACCCAAACTCCGAAGCTGAAAAATGGGCGAAAAAAGCAATTCCAGTGAAAGCCGCATGTCTTGATGTGGCGCTAAAATCTTTGCCGCAACCGCGGACAACTTTTGCGCTTGGCGTTGACGCTCCTCTTTATTTTTCGGTGCATTCAGAACAGGCGAAGCTGGCTCCGAACGGCGGAGCGATGATTCACGTTGCAAAATATTTAGCGCCAAATGCTAAAGAATCTGCCAAATCCGTCGAGCAGGAATTAGAACAGTTTCTGGATTTGCTGCAACCTGAATGGCAAACCTCCCTCATCGAAAAAAGATTTTTGCCAGAGATGACGGTCGCCAATGCCGTAGTTGATGCCGAACGCGAAGGCTTTGCCGGCAGACCATCTCCTGCCGTCCCGAACGTCAATGGTTTATTCATCGCAGGCGATTGGGTCGGCGCTGAAGGAATGCTGGCGGATGCGAGTTTTGCCAGCGCAAAACAGGCGGCAGAATTAGCAGGACAATTTGGTGAATGATACTATGTACCTTGATCATCAAAATTGATGGCAGGGAAAAAGTACATGAAAGAATCCAAAAACTTCTTCTTAACCGGATGCGCCAGCGGAATCGGACAGCATTTAGCCAATCGCTTGTTGGCGGAAGGTCATCGCATCTGGGCTACAGACATCAATATTGACGCTCTCTCGCAGCATGCCCAGCAACAGAGATGGGACGAAGCGCGCGCGCAGGTTCGTCGGCTTGACGTCAGTGATGCTGAAGACTGGGAACGCGCGATGAGTGAAGCCGTCGCTGCGTTTGGTTCTATTGATGTGCATCTCAACATTGCGGGCTATCTGGTTCCGCACTGGTTTTACGAAGCCTCCGCCGACGAAGTCCATCGCCATTTCGACATCAACACCAAAGGCGTAATTTTCGGAACGCAGGTCGCCGCTCGCCAGATGATCAAACAAGGTTATGGACATATTATTAATATTTCTTCGATGTCGGGAGTTGCTCCGATTGCGGGCATCGCAATTTATGGCGCTTCAAAATATGCCGTCCGTGGATTCTCTCTTGCTGCCGCACAGGAGCTGCGCCCCCATAATATTTACCTGACTACGATTTGCCCCGATGCTGTGAATACGCCCTTAATTAAGCCGCATACGGAAAATGAAGCTGGCGCGATTTTGTATTCATCGCCGCATATTTTAAGTCCATCCGACATTGCCGATGTGATTATCAATAAAGCGCTACGCAGAAAACCGCTGGAACTATTGATTCCAGGGCATCGCGGATTACTGGCGCGGATCGTAGACCTCTTCCCAACGCTATCGCTTTACATCGCTCCGATCTTCCAAAAGAAAGGCCGCAAAGCGCAGCAGCAAATGCACAAATGAATTTTACTGAATCTCTCAATTATCTTTTCAGTCTCGGTCACGAAACCTTAGCTATGAAGCTCGGCTTGCAAACAATTACCGAATTATGTTCGGCGCTCGGCAATCCACAGCTACATTATCGTGTCGTACACATCGCCGGAACCAATGGAAAAGGCTCAACGGCAGCGATGATGGAAGCGATTGCCATGGAAGCCGGATACCGCGTCGGACTTTATACTTCACCGCATCTGGTTTCGATCACCGAACGTATCAGAATCAACGGGGAAGAAATTTCGCCGGAAGATTTTGCGCGTTTATCATCCCAAGTTCGCATTGTTTCTGAAGAGCTGGTAGAAAATAAAAAACTATCTATCCTGCCAAGTTATTTCGAGCAGGTTACGGCCATTGGATTTTTATATTTCGCGGAACAAAAAGTTGATCTGGCAATTTTAGAAGTTGGTTTAGGCGGAAGGCTTGATGCCACCAATATTTGTGCTCCGACTGTTTGCGCGATTAGCCCGGTGAGCCTTGATCATCAGGAATATTTAGGCAATAAACTCGCTTCAATCGCAGCGGAAAAAGCTGGAATTCTCAAACCCAAAGTCCCGGTTGTGATCGCGCCACAAGCAGAAGAAGCAATGCAGGCAATCGTGGTCAGAGCCAATGAAATTAAGGCTTCCATCATTCTTGTTGAAGGAAACCACGCGGTCGTAGAGAGTGCCTCTTCAGGAATGTTTCATTTTAAATACCAGACGAAAACTGCTGAATATTTCGTTCAATTAAATTTGCGCGGCGAGCATCAAACCATCAATGCGCGAACAGCCATTCACCTTTCCGAAGAACTCAGACTACAGGGAGTGTGTATTTCAAAAGCTGCGATAGAAGCAGGCTTACAAAAAGTGAATTGGGCTGGTCGCCTGGAAATTATTCAATTCAAGGGTAAAAAAATCTTATTGGACGGTGCGCATAATTTAGCGGGCACTAAGACTCTCCAAGATTTTTTACGAGCGTACGAATCTGACATTCCGATCACCATGATTTTCGGAGCCATGAGCGATAAATCCATTTCCGGAATGGCAGAAATGCTGTTTCCATTCGCTTCTATCGTGATTGCCACACGAATCAATAATCCGCGCAGTGCAGACACTCTGATAATTGCCGAGGCCGCCACCCAACTTGGTGTTCCTTCGATCCAATGCGAATCCGTCGCAGCCGCTCTGGCAGAAGCCTTTTCACGAACTCCTGAAAACGGATTAATTTGTGTGTGCGGTTCGCTCTATCTGGTCGGCTCTCTCAAGGAATTAATCAATTCCTGAATTCTGTCGAAGTCAGTTCAGCGCGGAGCGTATGGAGTGCTGCGGCTGGGCGTAGCTTTGGTAGAGGCGTTCTGTGCAAATCCACAGCGATGGAAAGAATACCAAAGCTACGCCCAGCCATCGCACTCCATACGCTCCGCGAAATCACACGATATTTTCTTATCTACTCTGCTTCAACTCAATTGTAATCGGCGTCACACCTTTCGTTAGATTCATCTCAACATTCATTGAATCAAATCCATCGGCTTTAGCGCGGAGGTTATAGCGTCCGACAGGGAGCGTTTTTTCCAGTGCAAATTGACCTTCAGCATTTGATTCACACCACGAAATTAAATCATTGGAATTATATTCTTTGCCGGACAACGCCAGTCCGACTTTTACGCCAGTCAATGGCTTGCCTTGAATCGAACGCACGGTTCCGAATAACTTGAACTGCTCAGCATTTGAAGCGATGGCTTTCATCGGAGAAGTTTCTTTGGTTGATCCGGCGAGCACGGCTTTCATTCGCGCATTGCGGAGTTCCTGTTCCTGCCAGCGCGTAATCATCGCTGTGACTAAATTTATCGGTCGTAAATATCCGACTGCGCCGTACGTTTTTTCTTCGTCGCGGTCAACTTCAACTCTAGTTGGAATCCCGATCAATTTACCCGTAGCATCCACCGCCGCGCCGCCGCTGTTGCCGTGAATTAATCGCGCATCCGTTTTGATCCATTCATCAAGCGCGTCGCGGCCTTCGACTACGCCGTAGTTCACGGTGATTGTCGTCCCGCCTTTTTCAGGAAATCCGAGGATAAATAGATCATCCAGCAAATCCAATTTATTGGCGTCGGCAAATTCGATCACCGGCAAATTCAACGGTTTGGATTCATCTTTCGGAACGATCCGCATCAACGCCAGATCGCGTTCTTCATTGAGCAAAAGCGACGTCAAACGGTATTGTTTCGGCGTCGCTGCCGCATCGGTTTTTGAATTCTCTGGTAAACTCAAATAAATTTCATCGAACAACTTCGTCGAATTATCGCGCATGACTACGTGCAGATTTGTGATGACCAAACCATCTTTGCGAATGACGACTGCTGAACCGCGCGGACGAAATTTTTTATCGGCATCTTCGGGGATGCGAACCTGTACCAAACCAATGGCGGGAATTATTTTGCGCACTTGTTCACGCGATTCAGGGCTGATGACGGTGCGGCGATTGGATGCCTGATGAGTTTGTGCAAAAATAGGAAGTGCGAGAATCAGGCTCGCCGCCAGTTGCCATAAAAGTTTTTGTGAGGTTTTCAGCATAGCTATAAAATTTTTAACGTTGATTTCGGGGGAATGAACTCAACCTTTCAATTCTTTAATATTGCTATTCAACCAAAAACCGTTGTGCGACTTGTTCAGATTTTATTGTGACTCTGCTTCAAACTGAATACTTGTCCTGTCTCTGAATGAAACTTTAAAAATTAGCTACGGGATCAGCATTCATTCGTGAAAAATACATTCTTTTTTATGAGAAACTTCAAACTTTGCATCAGCCTTTGCCTCCCAGCTGTCATCATCATTGGCGCGATTTGGATGGCGCCGCAATTCACTGTCACGGCTGCGCAGGACGTGCAATTCAATCGCGACATTCGCCCGATTCTGTCGGGTAGCTGTTTCCAGTGCCACGGGCCTGATGAGAAAAATCGCAAAGCCGGTTTGCGCCTCGACACGTTTGAAGGCGCCACCAAAGATCGCGGCGGCTATCGTGCGATTACGCCGGGCAAGCCGGATGACAGCGAATTAATCCGCCGCGTCACTTCACACGAAGCTGGCGAAATGATGCCGCCTCCAGCCGCCAAAAAAGCTGCGGTGACGCCGGAAGAAACCGCGCTACTGCGGCGCTGGATCGCACAAGGTGCAAAATATGAAGGCCATTGGGCATTTCAACCACTTGCCAAAATTCAGCCACCCGCTGTGAAAAATACGAAATGGGTACGCAATGGCATTGACCGTTTTATTCTGGCGCGGCTCGAACGTGAAGGTGTTAATCCTTCGCCGCAAGCCGATGCGCGAACGTTAATTCGTCGCCTGTCGCTCGATTTGATTGGGCTGTTGCCGCAACCAACAGAAGTTGAAGAATTCGTCAAAGCCTTCAGCAAAAATCAGGATGCGGCATACAACGCGCTCGTCGAACGCTTGCTCGCCAGTCCGCATTATGGCGAACGTTGGGGGCGGCATTGGCTTGATCAGGCGCGCTATGCCGATTCAAACGGCCATACAATTGACGGCGACCGCGTGATGTGGCCGTACCGCGATTGGGTGATTCAGGCGCTCAACGAAGACAAGCCTTTCGACCAATTTACTATCGAGCAACTGGCGGGCGACCTCTTGCAGAATCCCACGAAATCGCAATTGGTAGCCACGGGCTTTCACCGCAATACCTCCATCAACGAAGAAGGCGGCGTAGACCCCGAACAAGCCCGTGTCGAACAAGTGATGGATCGCGCCAGCACTACGGGCGCGGTGTGGCTGGGTTTGACCGTAGGCTGTGCGCAATGTCATACGCACAAATTCGATCCTATCCCTCATAAAGATTATTACCAGTTTCTCGCGTTCTTTAATTCGACGATGGATGTCAACAATCAAGGCCCGACTGTGACTGTTCAGCGCGGCGAGATGTTCGGCAAACCGGAAATAACTGCCGAACCAACCGAAGCAAGGCGCAACATGCCAGTAGGCGAATTGAAGCAAGGCGATTGGGAAAAAACTGAAATTGCACGGCTCGAAAAGAATCCGGCAGTGATGGCTCCGAATAAACCGGTCGAATGGGTTTCGTTTGATCCCGTAAAATTCGATACCGAATCGGCTGGCAAATTGCAGCGATTAGAAGACGGTTCGTTTTTGATTAAAGAGAACGCTTCAACAAATGACGCGTATCGCATCTTGGTCAGGATTGCTTCGCCGCAGGTCGCGGCTGTGCGTTTGCGGGTGTTGCCGCACGAAGCTTTGCCGAAAAATGGCCCGGGGTTAGGAGCTGATGGCACATTTATCTTGAGCGAATTTTATATTGATAGCGAAGGCGGGCGGCATCCCTTCAATGATGCTTTTGCTGACGACGAACAACTTGCCTATCCGGCCCGCGCTGCCAGTGATGGCGACCGTCGCACTGGATGGTCTCTCAACGAGAACGACAAGGCGCGCGAAGCTGTATTTGTCTACGCCCAGCCAAAAAATTTCGGCAGCCGCCAAATCCAATTCATCATGCGGCATGAAGCCGAATCCAGTCGCGGGATCGGTCATTTCAAACTTGAAGTGACACAGGAAACGCCGCACGATGCGCGTGGAGCGGCACTGCTCGCAGCCTTAAAACTCCCACTTAATGGGCGTTCACCTGAACAACAAATTATGGTGGATGCGGGCTTCGCTTCGGCCCGCGCAGTCAGGGAAAAGCAGGCAGGCAATGCCGTGATGGCGATGGTCATGCATGACACCAACGTCCCACGCGAATCGTATCTTTTCACGCGTGGCGATTTTACGCGTCCCGACAAAACAGTCGGTTTGCTGCAACCCAATGTACTCAGCGCCATCGCGCCTGCTTTGCCTGAAACTGGCAAACCTCGTACGCGCCTCGACCTCGCCAAGTGGTTGATTGATCCGGCGAATCCACTCACTCCACGCGTCACGATGAACCGCATCTGGATGCGCTATTTCGGACGCGGTCTCGTCGAAACCGAAGAAGATTTCGGCACACAAGGCACACCGCCGACAAATCCTGAGTTGTTGGATTGGCTGGCAGTCACGCTACGTGACGGAATTTCGGATTTCGGATTTCGGAATGCGGAATTGAAGAAAACGACAACCTCCCGCAATTCGCAATCCACAATCCACAATCCGCCATCCAAGCCCTGGAGCTTGAAAGCGATACACCGCCTGATCGTCAATAGCTCGACCTATCGCCAATCTTCCGAATTTAATCCGAAATCCGAAATCAAAAATCAAAAATCGGAAGATTCTCGAAATCTCTTCCTCTCACGTCAGGAGCGTTTTCGCGTCGAAGCTGAAATTGTGCGCGATGCAGCCTTGAGCGCGAGCGGGTTGTTGAATCCAAAGATCGGCGGCCCCAGCGTCCGCCCGCCGCAACCCGAAGGCGTCTATGCCTTCACGCAAAACAGAAAAAATTGGACAACAGCCGCAGGCAACGAACGCTTTCGCCGCGCGTTGTATACACAGTTTTATCGCAGTGCGCCGTATCCGTTATTCACTACATTTGACTCGCCAGATTTTCAGCAAGTCTGCACGCGGCGACAACGTTCGAATACACCGTTGCAATCGCTGACGCTGGCAAACGATCCAGCTTTTTTAGAAATCGCGCAAGGCTTAGCCGCGAGATTAGTGCGCGAAGTGCCGGGCGAATTTGCCGCTACACTGGACGCGCGATTGAAGCATGCTTTTGCGCTATGCTTCAGCCGTCCACCAAGCGTCACGGAACTCACCGCCTTACGCAGTTATGTCGAACGGCAGGCGAGCCAACCCGCTGTGGCAGCATTGGTGAATAAAGAATTGACGAAGGCAGGACTCACCGAAGCGCAATCGGCGGCACTGACGGCGGCGGCGCGGGTGTTGTTCAATACGGACAATTTCATTACACGGGAGTAATGGTTGCGGCTGTAAAATAGTTCAGGCTACATTTAAAGTGGAGGTAGAATATGACAGTAAAACAACGACGACAACAAGCCGCGACTTCAACCACAAAGTCAGCGAGCAAACCTTCAAAAGTGTCGCCACTTGCACGCAAAGCAATGCGCCTTTATGAAACAAAACTAAAAGCCCTGCTCGAACCAACCTTCATTGGAAAGTTTGCGGCGATTGAGCCGGATTCTGGTGATTATTTTGTGGCTGATCGAATGTCAGAAGCGATGCGCCAAGCCAGGTTGCAGCATCCTGACAAAAAATTCTTTCTGGTCAGAATTGGTTTTAAGGCCGCCGTCACATTCAAAAATCCAGTACCGCTCTCTTTATGAAAAAAATTGAACGCTTGCGGGGCTGGTGGGATTCCGAACTTTCACCTCATCTGGCCGTAACTTTAGCAACCGGTGAAGAGCTGGATTTGATTGTTGATTCCGGTTTCAATGGTGAAGTCGTTTTGCCGAAAACGTTAATTGCCAGACTTAAATTACCGAATGACGGCACGATGTTCTCACTTTTGGCGAATGGTTCCGTAGTGGAAACCGAAGTTCATATTGGAGAGATTATTTGGTTCGGGAAAATTTTGGAAGTCAGAATACAAGCTACTGATTCTCACGAAGGCTTGCTTGGCACCGAATTATTTCAAGGCTGCGTTGTCGAACTCGATCCCGATGACAACCAAGTGGTCTTTCGCAAGAAATCAGGCAAAGCGCATAAACCGGCAAAATAAGACCGACTCAACGCTTGCGCAGTTATGTCGAACGGCAAGCAAGCCAACCCGCTTCAGCATTGGTGAACAAAGAATTGACGAAGGCAGGACATCGGCGGCACTGACGGCGGCGCGGGTGCTTTTCAATACGGACAATTTTATTACGCGAGAGTAAACAAATGAGGAGCGAGTATGCGATCCTTAAAAATCATTCTTTGCTTTCTTAGTTTGGTAAACCTTTGTACCAGACAAATTTCTTCACAGACGCCTGCGCGCGCCAAACGCATCGTGATTGCCGCCACCGTTTTGCTGGATGGCAAAGGCCAGGTGTTACGCAAAACCCGCATCGTAATCGAAGGCGAAAAGATTGTCGCCATTGATCCCAAAGCTGGGCCGGTGGATTACGACTTACGCGAGCTGACGGTGATGCCGGGTTGGATTGATGCTCATTCACACATCACTTGGAGTTTCGGTAAGGATGGCAAAAATGCAGGAATGAACGAAACCACGCAAGAAGCTGCGTACCAATCCGCCGCCAATGCCTGGCTGACCTTGATGGCAGGTTTCACCACGGTGCAAAGCCCCGGTTCACTCACCGATATTCCTTTGCGCGATGCCATTGCGCAAGGCACAATTCCTGGCCCGCGAATACTGACTTCGGCTGAGCCGCTCATCGGGCGAGGCGAGCAATCCGGTACATCAGAAGAAATTCGTGCGTTTGTAAGCAAACAAAAAGAAGCAGGCGCAGACCTCATCAAAATTTTGGCTTCAGGTGGATTTTCTGGCGGTGTGACACTTTCTTCAGAGCAATTAAACGCGGCTTGTGACGAAGCAAAAAAACTAGGACTGCGTACACTAGTACACGCAAACAAAGACAGTGTCCGCGCTGCCGCACAGGCTGGATGCACACAAGTCGAACATGGTCGGTTAGCTACAGATGAAGAACTAAAATTAATGGCGGAAAAAGGAACGTATTTTGATCCGCAAGTCGGGTTGCTGCTGGAAACTTATCGCGTGAATAAAGACAAGTATGCAGGCTCACCGTTCTTCTCAAAAAATCCAGAAACGTTTGTCGCGTTAAGTGAGAAACACCTCCCGCTTGATCGTGACCTGATGCAACGCGCCGTAAAAACTCCGGGGCTGAAAATTGTTTTCGGCACGGACGCAGTAGCGGGGGCGCATGGACGCAATGCTGAGGAATTTATTTATCGGGTGCGCGACGGTGGACAGGGCGTAATGCAGGCACTGATCTCGGCTAATTCATTAGGTGCAGAAGCACTTGGGATGGCCGATCAGATTGGCTCTATCGCTGTTGGATTACAAGCAGACATTATTGCGCTTGATGGTGATCCGTTGAAAGACATCACTGCTGTAAGGCGCGTAGCATTTGTGATGAAAGGCGGAGTTGTTTATAAAAATGTCGCACTCGGCAAAAATTGATTTGAAGTACCGATGAAGAAAAACGACTTCACATTTCAAGATGCCGTGGCCGGATTTCTGGCAGGAGATTTTTCACGCCTCGCTCATTTGTTTGCTAATGACGCTCACTCTCCGCGTTGCACCATCATCGAATGGTATGAACAGGGGTTCAACCGCAGGCATTATCCGAAGCTCTGACTTGCGCCTGCTTCAATGGATTCACCAGCGTCGCTGAAACGCTTATCAATCACGGCGTAAACATCAAAGCGGGCAACGGTACGGGGCTGAATGCTTTGCACTGGGCAGCGAATCGCGGACAGTTGGAAATTGTACGATTATTGCTAAGCCATCAGGCGAAATTGGAGACGCGAAATATGTACGGCGGGACGGTATTGTCGGCTACGGTGTGGGCTTCTTTTCACGAACGACAAGCTGAACACCTACCAATTATTGAAGCATTGTTGGAAGCAGGTGGATGCGGTGGAATATCCGACGGGAAATTTGCAGATTGATGAACTGCTCCAACGTTATAGCGATACGAGCAACTCCTACTCTTCGTCTCTAAAAGGATAAACGATGAAATCTTTATTTTTGCTTGCGATTCTGCTTGTTGTTTCCATCATTGCGCTTGGTCAACCACAGCGGGCAGCCTCAACGATTGCAATCACGGATGTAACGTTGATTGATGGAACGGGTTCTCTGCCACAAAAAAATATCACAGTTGTGATCTCAGGCAACCGAATAAGTAGAATACTTCGCAGTGGTTCGCGAAGCGTCCGTGCTAGCGAAATCATTGATGGAAATGGAAAATTCCTCATCCCAGGTCTTTGGGATATGCACACTCATTTGGCGTATGTCGGTGACGTAACTTGTACAACTCTTATCGCACACGGAGTCACTTCGGTACGCGATCCTGGAGGCAGTCTTCAAACTGTAGACTGGTTCCGCAGGCGAATTCAGGAGAACAAGCTGATTGGACCTCGTATCTTTCGTGCGGGGCCTGTGCTGGATGGATCAAAGCCTGGTTCGCAGGATCGTCTCGTGATTTCTTCGGAGGACGATGGGCGGCGTGCAGTGAGGTTTGTCAAATCACTCGGCGTGGATTTCATCAAAGTGCATAACGGCGCACCGCCTACAGCATACTTTGCGATGCTCGCCGAAGCTCGGCGGCAAGGTCTTGTTGTCGTTGGTCATATTCCACAAGACGTTGACCCAGCCGCAGGGATTGACGCAGGTCACGGCAGCGTTGAGCACATAGTCAGTCTCCTTGAAGGCTCCGCTCGCCGCAAAGGGTCTGCGCAAGCACTCGCCGAGTTCACCGATGCCGAAGCCATACGGTTGGCACGCAAAATGGTGGCGAAGGGAACGTGGTTTGATCCTACGCTTGTGCCGTATTGGTATCGCGCGCATCAGTGGGAAGTCCGCGCGGCGAACGACCCACGCGAGAAATACGTGACTGGTTCGATGCGCTCTTCCTGGAAGTCCTTCCCGATCCAACCTGACAATGCAGACGTAAGGCAAGCACTAACGCTTGGATTCGATCGCTTTCTAGAAATCACGCGCATCATGCATCATGAAGGAGTTCGCTTTCTTGTCGGCACCGATCTCTCTTTGCCGCTTGTTTATCCCGGCTCTTCGGTTCATGAAGAATTGGGCTGGCTGGTAAAGGCTGGATTCACACCGATGGAAGCTATCGTCGCTGGCACACGCAACGGAGCTGAGGCTGTTAATCGCCTTCGTGAATTAGGTACAATTGAAACTGGTAAACTTGCCGATCTGGTGTTGCTTGAAGCCGATCCACTTGCCAATATTTCGAATACGCAAAAAATCGCTGCCGTCGTGGCAAACGGGCAACTATTTCAGCGCGCAGCACTGGATGTTATGCTGGCACAAATTGCAAAAGATGCGGCAGGACGTTGAAAACCATGACATTCAAAATAAAAACTTTATTACTTCTCGCGCTGTTGTGCGTGGTCGCGCAGGCGCAACCCGTCCCCACGGAAGGTGATTTTCTGGCGCGTGATTTTCGGTTTGAATCCGGCGAGAGTTTGGCTGAAATAAAATTGCATTACCGCACGTACGGAACGCCGCGCAAAGACTCATCCGGTGTAGTCCGTAATGCTGTTTTGATTATGCACGGCACGGGTGGAACTGGTGCGCAATTCGTGTCGCGGCAATTCGCTGGTGTGCTTTTTGGCGCAGGGCAATTGTTGGATGCTACGAAATATTTCATCATCCTGCCGGATGACATTGGGCACGGTCAGTCATCGAAACCGAGCGATGGTTTGCGGATGAAATTTCCGCGTTACAATTATAACGATATGGTCGTTGCGAACTATCGTTTGTTGACGGAACATCTGGGAGTCAACCATTTGCGGTTGGTGATGGGGACTTCGATGGGCGGAATGCATACGTGGGTGTGGGGCGAAAAATACCCGGATTTTATGGATGCGCTGATGCCACTTGCGAGTTTGCCCGTGCAAATTGCCGGACGCAATCGAATGCTGCGCCGGATGATTATGGATTCCATCAAAAATGATCCTGAATGGCTAAACGGCGAATATAAATCACAACCCATGCGCGGATTGACGCAGGCGCAATATGGATTGCTGGTGATGTCGAGCATCCCGTTGCAATGGCAGAAAGATGCTCCTACGCGTGAAGCCGCCGACAAGAGTTTTGATAACCGCGTACGCGCTGCCGTCGCAGGCAAAGATGCGAATGATATGTTGTATTACTTCGACTCTTCTCGTGATTACGATCCATCACCAATGTTAGAAAAAATTCGTGCTCCACTGGTCGCGATAAATTCTGCGGACGATCAAGTGAATCCGCCGGAACTCGGCATCGCTGAACGTGAAATTAAACGTGTGAAAAATGGAAAATTTATTTTGATCCCAATTTCAGATCAGACACGCGGACACAGTACGCATACGCTGCCAGAAATTTGGCAGCAGCATTTAGCGGAATTATTGAAAGCATCAGAGCGATGATGAGCAACAAACGGGACGTTTGTTGTACACTTTTTGATTTGTCTGCAGTTCAGAAAGGCGTTAAGTTTATTGAGAGATTTTTGTTGAATGAGTGAAAGCAACCATCAAAACTTAATCAACCGAATACTAGAAAACATCTCCGCCCCGATGATTTCCAGTGACACTGGAATGGAAGCTGCACGAAAAATTGGTAAGCTTGCTGCGCAGGAGGAAATTGAATGGGCAATTGCTGGAGGATTAGCAATGTACATTTTCGGCAGTGATCGCTTAACGAAAGATGTAGACATTATCGCTTCTCAAAATCTTTCTCTGACTCCTGATCATCCGTTGGGATTTGGCGGTAGCAGCTATACTTTGCAAGTGGGCAAATACGCAGTACAGATTGATTGGATTGTGCGAAGTGACGGTTATAAAAAATACTATACCGCAGCACTGCGCGATGCGGTAAAAATGCCGAACGGCTTGCGCGTGATTACGCCTGAATGGATGGTGATTCTAAAAATTAATGCCGGACGTCAAAAAGATTTGAACGATGCTGTTTTCTTGCTCAAGCAACAAAAACTCGTTGATCGCCCGAAGGTCAAACGAAAATTGATTTCTGTTGGAGGCGAAGATGCATGGCTGATTATGATGCCGAATTTTCGCCGCTTGTGTGATTTGGCGGACGGGAATACAAATGAATCGGACAAGTATTATGATCAAGATTAACGGCAAGAAAGGAAAGTTTATATGACCGTAGACAATCTTCTCTTCTCCGAACGTTTTCCTCGCGCTTCGACATACAATCCTGAATGGGTTATCGCCAGCGTGAGTGGCGGTGCTAATCCGCTGTGGATTACTGAGTGGTTGGTCGAGGCTTTGGACTTTCGGCCCGGTATGCGAGTACTGGATCTCGGCTGCGGACGAGCGATGTCGTCCATCTTTTTGCGCCGCGAATTCGGCGTGCAAGTTTGGGCCACTGACCTCTGGTTTAGCGCTTCAGAAAATCTTCAGCGCATCCAGGATGCCGGCGTCGAGGATGGCGTGTTTCCGATTCACGCCGATGCCCGATCCTTGCCGTTCGCTGAAAATTTCTTCGATGCCATCGTGAGTATTGATTCCTTTTTTTATTACGGAACGGATGATTTGTACCTAAACTATCTCGCTCGTTTTTTGAAGCCGGGAGGTCAGATAGGAATTGCGAGTGCCGGGCTGATGCGGGAAATTGAAAGTTCAGTTCCCGATCATTTGAGCGCGTGGTGGACAATGGATTGCTGGATCCTTCATTCGGCGGCTTGGTGGCGCAGGCACTGGGAACGAACAAGAATCATGGACATCGAATATTCCGACAACCTGCCAGATGGCTGGAAATATTGGCTGGATTGGCATAGGGTGATAGCTCCCAATAACGAAGCGGAAATTAAGGCACTTGAGGCTGATCGTGGCGATTACCTGGGCTACGTTCGTGTCGTGGGGCGTCGAAAAGAAGGGACAGAGCTTGGAGAGCACGTCGTATCCTTGCCCGCACAGTACACGAAAAAAACTTTGCTCAGAAATGAAAAGTCGTAATGCTGGTGTCCATCGTATTAGGATATTTTTTTCAATTTTAGCTCCTGATGAAACTTATGAAGAATTTTCCTTCAAACAAATTACAAGACGAAACCCGCCGCCATTTCTTCGGACAATGTGCCGTCGGACTCGGTTCCATCGCACTGAATTCCCTGCTCGCGGACGAAACGCAAGGACAGAATCAACAAATTGATTCGGGCAATCCGATGGCTCCGCGTAAATCTCCATTGCCTGCCAAAGCGAGGCGCGTAATTTATATGTTTATGGCGGGAGCGCCTTCGCAACTCGAATTATTTTCTGACAAACCAAAACTACGTGAATTAACCGGACAGCCTCCCCCGCCAAGCATGTTAAAAGGTAAACGATTTGCATTTCTAAAAGGCAACGAAACGCTGCTCGGAACAAAACGTAAGTTTGCACAGTACGGGCAAAGCGGAATGACGCTGAGCGAATTGCTGCCGCATCACCGCAAGATTGTGGATGAAGTTTGCTGGCTGCGCGGAATGTCTACTGATGTTTTCAATCACGGCCCTGCAAAGCTGTTTATGAATTCAGGTTTTCAAATTCCCGGACGTCCTAGCTTCGGCGCGTGGGTGACGTACGGCTTGGGCAGCGAATCGAAAGACTTGCCCGGCTTCGTCGTTTTGCAAAGCGGGCGACGTGGCCCGCGCGGCGGGGCAACGCTTTGGAGCAGCGGATTTTTGCCGACTTCATTTCAAGGCGTACCTTTTCGCGGCAGCGGCGATCCGATTCTCAATCTGCAAAGTCCGGCAGGACTCGGACGCGAACAGGAACGCGATTTCTATGACACCGTTGGCGCCTTGAATAAAGCGCGGCTGGACAAAACAGGTGATCCAGAAATTATGACGCGCGTGAATGCTTACGAGATGGCGTTTCGGATGCAAACGAGTGCGCCGGAGTTGATGGAGTTGAGCAAGGAAACACCGGCTACACTGGCGTTGTATGGCGTGAAGCAGGGTGATTCAGGTTTTGCTGCAAACGCTTTACTCGCGCGGCGGATGATCGAACGCGGTGTGCGATTCGTGCAGCTTTATCACACCGATTGGGATCATCACGGCGAACGCGGCAACAATCTCGACGGTGACATCGAAGCCCGTTGCCGCGAAGTAGATCAGGCTTCGGCGGCACTTGTCTTAGATTTAAAACAACGCGGTTTGCTCGAAGACACTATCGTAGTTTGGGGCGGCGAATTTGGACGGACGCCGATGGGCGAAGTCCGCGAGACGACAGGACGCGATCATTACATTGACGCGTTCACGCTGTGGGTTGCCGGAGGCGGATTCAAACCCGGTCTCGTGCATGGCGCCACTGACGAACTCGGCTTTACCGTAACTGAAGGTGGCATGCACGTCCACGATTTACATGCGACATTGCTGCATCAATTGGGCTTCGATCACGAGCGCTTGACCTTTCGTTTTCAGGGACGGGATTTTCGATTGACGGATGTTAATGGAGTTGTACAAAAAGACATACTGGCGTAAATTCTTCACATCTACTTATCACGAATAGAACTTTGCTTGGGATAATTTTGATTCAGGTGAACATGCGAAGCCAATGACGATGCCACAGATTCTGGTCATCGTTATTAACTTCAGTCAGTAAAATTCGCTTGTCCAACTTGAAACACCAGTAACGCACCACAAATCAAAAGTGGGTTTTCCCGGAGAGAAAATGAAAAGTCTCATCAACTTAAAGTTAACTGCATTTAGAAGACTCCCCGTCTTATGTTTTCTAGTAATGCTCGCACTATCTCAACTTGTGCAGGCACAAGTGCTGTACGGTTCCCTTGTCGGACGCGTCGAAGACCCTTCCGGAGCCATCGTTCCAGGCGCAAAAATCAGTGTGACTAACAGAGCAACCGGACAGCAACGCGATGTGACCGCCGATGAGAGCGGATCGTTTGCCATCCGAGATTTGCAGGTCGGAGTGTACGATATAAGTACCAAAGCTACTTAAATCAGGTTTAGACAGGATTTACAGGATTAACAAGATGATAAGAAACACTGATGAATATTGGTCGTACGTAAATCCTGT
>JAYTCQ010000368.1:0-12781 GCA_043736395.1 Blastocatellia bacterium
CAATTTGCCTTAAAGTCAAAACTCTATGCGGCGGCACTCAAGACCGCTTATCACGAACTTGTCAACCTTGCTCCTCTTTCTCTCGGTGCGTAACATGAGATAATAATAGGGCAGTTTGTTTAGATTTCATGTGGTCTTCCCAAATTTCCATGATTGAACAGTAGTATGACAAAACTAGCTCTGATTGCAAAATTAGCCCAGCCGAAATATTAAAGGCGAAGTGAGATTTTACCCACTTCGCCCGTTCATACTTTTTGACAAATCCTTAAAAAATTATTACTGACAAGTCGGAACTGTCAGCGGAAAATCTAATGTGACGCCACCAGCTAACCCTACCGCTTGCAAATTATTTCCTCCATTAAAGGCGTATTGATTTCTGGTTGCAGAGTTAAAATTAATCAGGACTCCCGTGAGGCCGATGTTTGAATCAGCGCCAATTTTCATCCATCCGCTTTGTCCGGCGGGAATAAAGAGATCAAGTCTTTTAGGAGCAATTCGCGGGAAATTTGCTGAAAACGTGTTGGCAGATTGTGGAGTTGACGCTGAGAAAACGAAATCTTCCGCCGTCCGTCCTGCGTCATACATTTTACCGGACAGGGCTCCAATCGAAGGCGCGCTACTCATTAAATTTCCGCCTATCCGATTTAAGATCAACATCGTATTATTTCCATCTCTAAGGCTTGAAATATTATCAATCGCCAATAAACGCGGTAGTCTGCTATACGCCGCGCCATCAAAATTAATGATTGAAAAAGTAGCGCCAACATTGCATGTCGCAGCCGTCGCGGCAATCGCTGACACTGCAATTGCAGGCAGATTGGCGCTGTGTCCGGTTGGTAATTTGACGTAGGCTCCACCCATTAAATTATTCGATTTCACAGGGCAGCCGGTAATTTTGTCGACTGCTACGGCGATGATGTATCCCGTCACTGAGGGGTCATATTCTGACGCCAAAAAATTAATGGTTTGATTTGCCGGAAGGCAGAAAAAGATCACCGAAATATTTCCAGTTTGCCCATCAATCAAAGACATTCGAACAGTCACCTCAGTGGTGTCGCTGGTGTTCGTTAACTTAATCTGCGTATTTTTGGCAGAGGGTTGCGAGACATCGGACGTGTAATAATTAAAGATCAAAATCGATCCGACCTTATGATCTCCGGCGGAGGTGTCAACTGTGGCTGGATTGCAATCAGAATTGTTGACGACGTTTATTAACAGGTTGGTCATCGCCGATGCGCCCTGACCATCGGTAACTTTCAGTGTGATCGCATTGCTGCCAGTAGTCGCCAGACAAGTGGCTGAAACCGGAGCTGAAATGGTTCCATTCGTATTGGTCAGCGGGCCAATTGTGATGCCTACCGGAATCGTCATGGCGGTCACCACCAGCGCTGAAGCTGATGTCTCAGCATCAGTGACTGAAGCGATTGTTACTGTATTTGCCGCGATATTTTGCGTTGCCGAAATACCCGTCGCGGCAGTGATGGTCGGGGCCGCATTTACCGCTTGTGAAACGGAAAAAACTTGTCCGCCGATAGCTATACTTCCAGCCCGCGCAGTGCCATCGCTGGCTGCAACCGCAAAAGAAATTGAGCCATTTCCGGCTCCGGTGTTAGCGGAGGTAATCGTGATCCATGCCGCACTGGGGACAGCCGTCCAGGCGCATCCAAGACCAGCAGTGATGGTAAAAGTTCCGGTTCCTCCGTTGGCTGAAAAATTCTGCGAAACTGAACCTAATATGTAGCCACAACCCGCGCCCTGATTCACCGTGATGATTTGCCCGCCGACTGAAATTGTTCCGCTGCGCGCTGCTCCTGTGCTGGCAGCGACAGAAAAATTGACTGCGCCGTTTCCGCTGCCGCTGCTCTGTGTAATTGAAATCCATGCATCAGTTGTCGTGGCATTCCAGGCGCAACCTGCCGGAGCGGTTACTGTGAAACTTCCTGCGCCGCCAGTTGCTGTAAAACTTTGATTCGCCGCACCTAGTGCGTAAGTGCATGACACAGGCGGAGACAACGATCTGGTGCCGGATACGACTACACTGGTTCCATCGAAAGAGACGGAACCGAGAAATGTTTTTGTCCCTGTTTCTCCGGTTGGCGGCGTCACGATATAGGTCAGCGTACGAGATGAATTATCAAAGAATGGCCCCCATTTGACTTTGCGATTGGTGCTGTCAAAAGCACCGCTGATGTTAATGGCAGAGACTGTCCAGCCAATGGGGACGGTGTCTTCGACCGCATAGACTTGCGTGCTGGCATCCGGCGTGACGCTGAGAGAAACGGTGATCCCAACACCAGGCGAATAACTTGTAGCACTGAAATTTGCCACGGCTATTCCACCCATCATGGCGACAGGGTTTGTGGCGCTCATCCCAAATCCGATGCCCGGCATATAGCCCAGATTCTGAAGCATTTTCAGCGGCGTCGCTTCTGCAATTAGCGAAAAATTATTTACCGGTTGTCGCAAACTGATGCTGGCTCCGGCCACAAAGGGAGGAGTTCTGGAAACGTTATAATGATAAATTTCACCGAGTTTCCAAATTAATCCGGCATTGGTCACGTAATTGATGTCAATTGGATTGGGTGAGCGAATCCAGGTGGAGCCAGATTTCCAAGCCGCGCCATACGAAGTGAGTTCGTTGATCTCAATTCTTAGATTATTGTTCAGATCTGCCGGATGAATCAGGCTGGCGGGTTCAATGGTTGCTGTTCCGCAAATCGCGCTGTTGGTTCCGTTGATGGAGACAGTTCCGCTGAAGAATTTCTGTCCGGCGGAACCCGTGGGTGGCGTGACGGAATATTTCAAAGTTCGTGCCGTAGCATCGAAGAACGGCCCCCATTTGACTTTGCCATTGACCGCATCGAACTGACCGTTGTTATCAATTCCTGAGACGATCCAACCGGTCGGCGGCGTTTCTTCTACGGCATAAGATTGAGTGCTCACAGGTGGCGAAACCTGAACTAAAACTGCCGAAGGCTGACCGACAATATAATCTGTCGGAAGCGCCCGCTGAGCCGCACAGGTTACCTGCGTAAATGCATCTTGCGTGACCGTGAAAGTTTGTCCGGCGGCTGTGATGGTTCCGGTTTGCGCCGCTCCCGCATTCGCCTGCACTGAATAATTGACAGTACCGTTGCCGCTGCCAGAGGCTCCGGCGGTAATTGTGATGAAGGCGTAATTGCTGACTGCCGTCCACGCGCATCCGGTTCCCGCCGTAATCCCAATTGCGCCAGCTCCGCCACCCGCCGCAAAATTTTGCGAAACTGTGTTGAGGATATAACTGCAACCGCTTCCCTGATTGACCGTGAAGGTTTTGCCGGCAACGGTGATCGTGCCAGTTCGCGCTACACCGATATTAGCTTGGACAGAATAGTTGACGGTTCCATTGCCGCTGCCTGTAGCTCCCGCTGTGATCGTGATAAAGGCGGCATTACTAACCGCTGTCCAGGCGCATCCGGTTAGAGCAGTCACGCTGAGTGTTCCGGTATTACTGGCGGCACCAATGGTCACGTCGGGAGAAATTGTGTAGGTGCAGGGAATCCCGTCCTGATTCAACGTAAAAGTTCTGCCCTCGATAGTGATTGTGCCGGAGCGTGCGGCTCCGGGGTTTGCATCAAATGTGAAATTGAGATTTCCTGTCCCTGTGCCGCTGGTATTGGTCAGGTGAATCCAGGAAGCGGTGGTGGTTGCTGTCCAGCGACAACCGGTCGTCGTGTTTACGGCAAAACTATTTTGTCCCGCTGCAACCGTGACATTTTGAGATGCGGCGCTCAACGTAAAATTGCATGTGGCTGGCGTATACAATCCCAGCTTCGCGGTTTTCGCGCTGTCCCAATCGCCCACCAGGGTCCACCAGTTATTCATCAAATCTGTATTTTCGTGAAACACTAAATTGTTCAGACCGGGGATGGATTGCATCCAGTACAGGTACCATTGTGTTTCAGCTTTCGTGGCCAAATCTGGCGGTGCTGTCGGCCAGGCAAATGTCAGATCGCGCCACGCGGCACTATTGATTAAAGCAGTGGTCGGAGGCGGATCAATCGCACTCCATTCGGTGATGTCGCTGAGTACCGAAGTCGCACTATCGAAATTAAATTCTGTCGCGGTGTTCGGTGGTCGCGTAGACTTTCCAACTCGCCCATAATTATTCGTCGCATTAGGCAGCACAGTTCCTGTGTCGTCCAGTCCGGTAAACGAACGCGCAAACATCGTGGCATCACTATCATGATTTTTGTTGGCGTAGTTGAAAAGCGCTTCGAGTTGGCTGGTATGCGCACGTGCTGCGGCCTTGAACGGCTGCGCCAGATCAATGCCATAAACAGTGTAAGTTTTGTTGTAAATCGGGAGGTCATCATTGCGTCGCGAATTGTTGGTGACATCGCCGGTTAACTGGTTGGACATATTGGCATCTTCAACTAATGGACGTTCGAAGATGGCTGAATTTGTACTGTAGGATTCAATCCAGATTTCTTTGACGTTTTGCGAATTCACCAGAATTTCCGCATTAATCCGCGCCAGAATTTGTTTGTAATCGGGATAGTAACTGCCCGGCACCGCGCCTTTGATTCCGTTCGGAATGGGTTCATAAATATTGATGATTTTGACAACCTCGTAACCGAGAGATGGCGTGGTAGGAGTAGCTGGTGTTTTATACGAACGAAAGCGGCTCCCGGTCTCCATCAGAAATTTTAAATTTTTCTCAGTTGAATCTAAATTGGTTTTGACCGTTGTCAGTGCGGAACTGGTTCCAGCCACGGCGCTGTCAAGATTGATGCCTTCAGTGGTGGGTAAAAACCTGACAATCACGACAGGAATTTTAGCGACGTGTCCCACTGCCGGAGTTGCCAGAAAGCTCGCCACCGTATCCATATCAGAAGCTTTGGCGATACTGCGAACATTGGTTGAAATTGAAATTGTACTCCCGCCGAAAACTGTTCCTATATTGGCAATTCCCGTTGCGGGAGCCGGATCTGAAGTGCCATCTTTCGCTCTGATTCTTCCGGTCGTCACATCCATTTCAGCAATGTGCGAATTTGAAGTTGACCAACTCGCAGCCAGCACGGGCAGGGTCAGTGTGCCCACCGTAGTAGTGGCAGTGAAGCGCAAATCCTTCCAATAACTCCAGCCGGGATACAATTCAATATTCGTCGTCGCTGGCGTCAAACCTGCGCTGACGACCGTGATGCCGCTCATCATGCGCGTGGCGATTTCCTGCGAAGTGCGGGCGGAATCACTTATTTTTACATCATCGACGATGGCTTCCAGCGGGAAGCGGATGCCGTCTCCGCCAAGCTGAAAGCGAGTATGGATTGATGGATTTATGACTGGTAAATTGCCGGTAAAATTGCGATCTGAAATCAGCGAGCCGTCAATATACAATCGAACAAATTTTCCCGTATTACTCCAGGTCGCGGCGACGTGATGCCATTGATTCGCTGTCCAGGTTTCGATCCCGGCCATCGCCTCAATTTCACTTGATCCGTTGTCGCTATTTCGATTCAGGGAAATTCGAAGGTTAGTGCCTTCCTTGGAAAATAAAATCCCGCTGGTTGCGCCGTATCTTAAAATATTACGGCTGACCGTATCATTGCCGTTCCAGGTTGGATTGATCCACAGTTCTATCGAACCTTCGAGATCGGAAATATTCCCGTCACTGGCGTAGTAGAGTCTTTCATTACGTCCGAGGTACACACCCTGATTGAACAGGCCGGTGGGGTACGCTGTATTGTAAACATTTAAACCGTTCAGATCAGCCGTAGTTGGGATTTCACCATCATCGCCATTCGGAGAATTATCAAAGCGCAGGCGCAGAATTGTAGGCGTATCGCTGGCTTGCACCGGTGGCGCGGCTGCCAAAGCGTGAATAGCGGGGAACTTTATTTGATTGGTTCGGGCTGAGCCGATGCGCTGAAATCCAAGCGCTCCAATCATTGAGATCAATCCTAAAAGAACAAGATAGCGGCGAAATCGTGAGGGGCTAAACATAACAACAACAACTCCGGTCAGTAATTAGAAAGAGCAACCTCTTCACTGTTTAAGTTGCCAGGTGATCAACTTAAATCGTAGTAGAAAGAGGCCTGGGAACAGCCAGGATGATGCCGGACATCGGAGGACTGAAATCTTCGGTAAGCTTTACCGCCACGCAAGGCGGGATGATTTTTTGAGGTAATCCTTTGAGAATTTATGCCTCTCAAAAAGATGTGTCAAGTAAAAAAAGTAAGAAATTCTGACAGCTATAGAAAACTTCGAGTCAAATTCTCAAAGGAACTATTCAACTCGCAAGCGAAAAAAATTACCTGCGGAACTATGTGAACTGCTTCAGGCCTGGTTGCAAAAAGCACTGTCGCAACTTCACTTCAGTCGGTAATGATGATTTTTTAGCGCGATTCATGCGGTGAAAATCCAGATGATCAATTCATTTGGTGATTGTCAGAAGTGAATCCAATCGGGTAATATCGAATTAGCACAGGTTCGTTATTGATCTGGTTTTTATCTGGTAGATTCAAGCTCGCATCACATCTGATTTGCCAGACCAACCATCATCTAAATCTCCCCCCATTCACTTATCGGCGTTTTACGCGGGAGGGATCATGCTGTCAAAATATCGCCATTTCGCCTGTTTTTTTCTCGTTTTCTTATTCCCATCAGTACTTTCGGCCCAGTTCCTGAGCAATGCAGAAGATTATTTCAATCGTGGTGTGACTCACTTAAAGAAGGGTGAAGATGAGCAGGCTGCGCACAATTTTGAAAAGGCGATTGACTTACTGACCGATCTCACCGGAGGACGTGACAAAGCAATTCGAGTCGTTGATCCGAACATTTCGGTGATCTTGAATAATCTGGCGATTATTGCTATCCACCGGCGCGATTATGACGCTGCGCTTGACAAGTTGAATCAGGGATTGCGACTGAATTCCAGAAAATCCGAGTTGTGGTATAACCGCGGAATGGCGCAATTAGGACTTGGACACCTGCTCGAAGCGAACCTGGATTTTAGCCGCGCCATCAAAATTTCTCCCTCCGATGCTTCCGCCTGGGTGGGGCGTAGTCAGGTTCGCTTTAAAGTCAAAAATTATCTGGCGGCTTATTTCGATGTGCAAAAAGGATTGCGACCGGAGGCTCGTTCCTCCGTTGCGTCAGATGCTTTCAATCTGCGCGGCGCTTTATTTCTGACGCTCAATCGTTTAGAAGATGCGCTGTCAGACTTCAATCAAAGCCTGCGACTGAATGCGGAAAATGTTGGCGCGTTAAATAATCGCGGCGCTGTATTTACGAAAAAGAATGAGATCGAATTCGCCTGGGAAGACTTCGACGAGGCGGCGCGTCTTGATCCGAAGAATCCAATTGTCTGGTTTAATCGCGGGAATTTGTTAGTCAAAGAAGGAAAATTAACTGATGCCCTGACCGCGTATGACAAATCCATTCGCTTAAAACCCTCCGCCGAAACGTTCCTAAACCGTGGCCTTGTGCATTGGAAATTGGGGCTTCACAAAGAATCGGAACAAGACCTGCTGACCGGCGAAAAATTATCTGCTGAAAAGGACTGGTCTCAGTAACAAAAAAACGAATAGCTTTGACCATCTTCAGTTCAGGACTCAGCCACGCTTTTGACCCCGTCCTCAGAAACAAAAAAATCTTGTCACAAAATTCTCGTGGCAAACGTTTATCCAATGAACGAATAGAAACAGCGGATCCGACCGCAAGGTTGAAGCGCTGGTATAATTGACTTAAAAAGCTGCTGGCCGGGATGATCCACGAAAAAAATAAACTCATTTTCGCGTCTGACGCAAGGAGCATCCGATGGCTTTTTCTCCCCTGCAACGAATCTTTTCACTCGCTATTTCTCTTTTCATCCTGACCATTTTTGCCGCGACCTGGTGGGCGCAAAATGTCGCGCTGGAAATGAATGAAAAAGCCTGCCGCCTGAACTTTGGCGAAACGCAAGTGAGCGCGACACTGGCTCTGAAAAATAATACTTCCCGCCTCGTTGCTGCGAATATCAAACTAGAATTAATTGATCAGGACAATCGCCTCCGTTATCGCACCGAAAAAATTGAGCAGATAAAATCAGGTGCTTCAGCCCTCACCCTTGACCTGACGCAGGTCGAGTTGAAAAGTCAGGATTTAAGTGATGATAAGATTTGGTGGCGGTTGCGCTACGTTATAATTTTCGAAAATGAAGATGTAAGCACGCCACTGGAAGGGATCATCTCCGCTTCTGAAATTACTCCTGATATTTTTGACTTAGAGATATTCGCTCCTGATGAAGCTGAGGCGGGAACTCGCTATCAGGCACGTACCCGCGCATCACATCCAATTACCAAAAAACCTGTTAATGGTGTCAAAATTGACGCCACATCTGAAATTGAAATTGATGATAAAGAAGTAATTATCAAAGCCTCTGGCGTCACGAATGCTGATGGATACGCTGTCCTTAATTTCGATATACCCAAAGATTTAGGAGGTGATAATTCATCCATCGAAATAAACTTCACAGCCCAAAAGGGAATCCTCAAGCAAGAAGTTGAAACCGATGTTCGGCTCATCCAATATGACAATTTTATCCTCACCACCGACAAGCCAATCTACCAACCAGGGCAAATCCTACACACCCGAATCCTGCTTTTTGACACAAATAAAAAAGCCAAAGCTGAATCAGAAATTAACATCAGAATCGAAGACCCTGAAAATCAAATAATCTTTCGCTCGACACTTAAAACTTCAAAATTTGGAGTAGCGAATGTGGATTGGCAAATGCCTGAAAATACGCGATTAGGGAATTATTCTGTAATAGTTGGTGCCGAAAGCCATACAAAAACAGGCGAAATTGTGAAGTTCAAAATCTCCCGCTATGATTTGCCAACGTTTGTTGTAAATACCACGCCGAATCAAGGTTATTACCTGCCTGGACAAAATGCCGAAGTTGAGATTAAAGCCGATTACCTTTTCGGTCAGCCCGTCGCCAAAGGTAAAGTCAAAGTTGTCCGCGAAAGCGAGCGGCGCTGGAATTACAAAGAACAAAAGTACGAGGTCGAGGAAAGTGAAAAATACGAAGGCGAAACTGATTCATCAGGTAAATTCACCGCTAAAATTACCTTGGACAACCATCATGAAGACCTACAAGAAAAAAGCTATCGGCAATTTGAAGATGTTCATTATGCTGCTTATTTTACTGATGCAACGACTGGTCGGACGGAGCAGAGACGCTTTGATTTGCGGGTCACGAAGGAACCTATTCACATTTACATTCTTTATCATGTGGATCAAGGAAAAGGCTTGCCACTAGAGCTTTTCGTGCATGCTTCGTATGCCGATGGCGCTCCCGTGCAATGTGAGATTGCTGTCAGTGAGAGCATCAAGTTAGGCGGTAAAAAAATTGCGGTAACTCCATTAACTACAATCAATACGAACCAATACGGAGTCGCTAGAATTAGTGACTTGATGCTTTCCGACAGGCAATATGCAGATAAAAATTTTGAACTAAAGTTCGAAGCTCGTGACCGTGGGAACAATATTGGCCAGCAGACAACACACATTCATTGGCCTGATCATCCCATCATTCGAATCAATACTGACAAAGCTCTCTATCGAATCGGTGAAGCGATCAAAGTTCACCTTAAGTCAAATCTAAAAGACAGTCGTATCTTTTTTGAAATTTTGCAGGGTGGGAAGGTTTCAACTTCACAAGCGTTGGACTTGAAACAAGGTCAGGCAAACCTTGTTTTACCCTATAAATCTGATTACAAAGACGAGATAACACTCATTGCTTATGCCAATGATTTGAATGAAGAAGATGAAGAATCAAGCTTCGTGAATACTTCGCATACAGTGCTGTATCCCCGTGATCGTGAATTGAAATTAGATGTGAAATTGCCGCGCAACGATTATCAGCCCGGCGAAGAAGTAAGGGCTGATTTGAGTATCCGAATGCCCGATGGTCGTGCTGCCGAAAGTGTGATCGGAGCAACGATTGTTGATACAGCAGTGGCAGAACGCGCGCGTACTGACAGTGAGTTTAGTGGCGGCGGCAATCGGTCTTATTACAATTATTATTATGGCAGAGATAATCTGGCTGGTTTCACACGACGCGATTTAGACAAGCTTGATACCCGACAACCTATTCCCACTGGCATAGACATTGTTGCTGAAATTTTACTCAGGAATTCCAGCCAAGGAATACATCGGTTTGGCAGGTCGGATTACGCCAAAGATCAACATGAGATTTTTGCAGAATATTTTAAATCTCAATTCAGAATGATGAGAAGTTGGCTTGAGACCGAGTACAACGGGAAATCAATTTATCCCAAAGACATTGCGACACTGAAACGTATTCTACGACCTTATGGGCTTGATCCTGAAGAATTACGTGATCCTTGGGGAACAACCTATCACTTCGGATTTCTACCTGAGCAGGACAGAGATAAATTGATGTTGTTGAGCGCCGGAGCTGACAAGGTTTTCGACACGCGCGACGATTTTGTAGTGCTTGATATTGAGCGGTTTTACTTCAAATTCACTGGTGAAGCGATTAATCGCGCGATCACAAATTATCAAGCCAGGACCGGTGATTACATCCGCGACGCAGGAGCTTTGAAAACAGAACTAAAACGAGAAGGGATTGATTTTGACGCCTTGCGTGACCCGTGGGGGACTGCTTATCAAATTTCATTTCGTAAGAATTGGAATGGCTTCCAATTGCTCGTTAAATCCGCTGGGAAAGACAAAATTTTTAGTTCAAGTAATTTGTACTCTCACGATGATGCCGGGGTCTGGAGCACGCCCATTGATTATACAAGTGAGATGAGATCCCTCATTAATCAAGCCCTCGATAATCACATCAAAGCGACAAAATTATTCCCAGCGACAGAATTTAAGTTTCGTGAGCTTTTACAAAAAGCCGGAATTGATTTTGATGGTTTCCGTGATCCGCTTGGGCACAAATACTACGCGACAGTCATAAATTATTCTGAATATTCAAGTGTCGTAGAAAATATTAATTACGCAAAATTTGGCGAAAAAGCCCAGAACAAAATGGAGATTGTTCCAATCACACAAACGGTAATTGCTATCACTATTCGTGGGGTCGGCGAAGATGACATGCAAGGAACCGTGGACGATATAGAAGTAGCACGATTTACCCGCATTATTGCCGAACAATCAACTAGAAATGGTGTAACGGAGAAAATAGAAGTCGCTGGCAATCAGGTGAAAGTCATTGATCAGAAAACACGTGGCATTGAGGCTCCCCTTGGATTTGGTGGCTCTGTTTCTGGTGTTGTGACGGATGCTTCTGGCGCTGCTGTTTCCAGCGTCAAAGTAATTGCGTCAAGCAAGTCAACCAATGGAATCTACGAATCAGTTACAAATGGAGAAGGATTTTATGTACTTAAGAATTTACCAGCGGGACTTTACGGTTTACGTTTTGAGGCACAGGGCTTCAAGGTCTCAATCAGAACTGGCATTACGGTAGTTTCGTCTAACATAACGCAGGTAAATTTAACACTGGAAATCGGAGGTGTTTCTGAAACAGTAAACATCACGGCTGAGGCTGTGACGATGCAAACTGAATCCTCACAGTCAATGGCTACTACTGTTTCCTCAAAAAAGATTCTCGAATTGCCAGGTAAAGGGCTCAGTGTCTCACAACTACTTGCACTTCAACCTGGAGTGTCAAAACAACCTGATATTTCAACTCCTCGCCTCCGCGAATATTTTCCTGAAACATTGCTCTGGCAACCGAATATCGAAACCGATAAGCAAGGGCGCGCACAGTTAAAATTCAAACTCGCGGATAATATTACAACCTGGAAATTGTCGTTGATCGGCTCAACCGTTGATGGGCAAATTGGGACGGTCGAAAAAGATATTCGCGCGTTTCAACCGTTCTTCGCAGAGCTTGATCCGCCGAAGATTTTGACCGAAGGCGATGAAATTTCTTTGCCTGTCGTCCTCAGAAATTACCTCGACAAAACGCAATCCGTAGACGTGCAATTCAAGCCGGAAAGCTGGTTCACGATGCTCAGTCCAGCGCGGAAAAAATCCGAAGTGAAGGCGAATGATTCGACGAATGAGATTTTTAGTTTCAAAGCAATTTCTTCAATTAATAAGGGAAAACAGCGTGTCACTGCAATCGCTTCGGCGGCGAGTGATGCAATTGAAAAGACCGTGAACGTTCATCCAGACGGTGAAGAAATTGCGGAAACTGCTGCCGGAGTTTTCAACGAAACCGGGACTTTGGAAATAAATTTACCAAAAGAATCCATCGCAGGTTCAGCGCGTGGAGAATTAAAAATCTACCCGAATTTATTGGCTCATGTGACCGAAGGTATCGAAGGGATTTTGCAGCGTCCACACGGTTGCGGAGAGCAAACAATTTCTTCCACGTACCCGAATGTCATGGCGCTCCGCCTGCTCAAAAGCAGCGGCATCGAAAAACACGCGATTGAAAAAACTGCGCTGAAATATACGCAGGCGGGTTACGACCGATTGCTTGGTTATCGAGATGCCAGCGGAGGCTTCACGTACTGGGGCAAGGGCGAGCCTGACCTGGCTTTGACAGCATACGCGCTGCGATTTTTGAATGACGCTGATGGCGTGATTGATGTCAAGGCGACGTGATTGTCGAAGCGGAGAAATGGCTCTTCAAGCAGCAACGCAACGATGGGCATTGGGCTGTTAACGAATATTAGAGTTGTTGTGACATTTAAAATCAACGAGATAGCTGGAAATTCCAAAGCCCAGCGCAGACTTCCAGCACATCATCGTAGAGATCAATATCGTG
>JAYTCQ010000369.1:0-17777 GCA_043736395.1 Blastocatellia bacterium
GTCAATGTTTCTGACTCCTAAAAGTCGCGCCGTCCCTGGCATTAATTGCATTAAGCCGCGCGCGCCAACACGGGAGATGGCCCGATGATTAAAGCCGGATTCTGTACGCATCACCAAATAAATTAACAGCGGATCAACGCCGTGACGCGATGCATTGCTGGTGATTAGGTAATCTAATCCACGGTGTCCGGTTGATCCGGTGAAGTTTTTATAATCGGGTTCAGGCAGAGAATTAACAGCGGCGGGTTCAGCTTTCTGCTCAATTCGCAGCACCAGTTTGCTATCAATAAATGATTGCATATTGCCGAGGCGGTAGGCAATTTTATCACCTGATTTCCAGCTTGAATCAACTTCGATTTTAGTCCCGTCAGTCAAAACTAACTGCGTAATTGATGGCTTATTTTCGACGGCAACGGGTGCGGCTGGCGAAGCGGCTGGAGCAAGTGCCTTGCGTGGTTTTGTCTTTGGAACAATCACTGGTGCTAAATCGGATTTTGGCAGAGAACGGATAATATTTCCTTGCCGATACCAGATTGAACCACCATTTTCCCAGACCGAATCGGCCTTGATGACTGTCCCATCTTTGAGCCGAACTTCATCTGCAAAAGCGATTGTGCCGCCCAAAAACAGGCAGCACAAAACGCTCATGACAAATTGCTTTGAGAAATTAAGCACTATTCTTCTTCTTTTTCTTCCTGATTTTTCTCGGCGGTTTGTTCACGCTGAGTACTGCGCGGTGTGACAGCCAATTTTTTAGATTGATCGGTCATCATTTCCGCATCACGCGCACGGCCTACGCGGTCGTACACTTGCGCCAGATTACTCATCGCGACGCTTGAATTTGGTTGCAGCTTTAATGCCGCTTCAAATTGTTCGATGGCCTGTTGGTAACGTCCCTGCTGGCTGAATAAATAGCCCATGTTTAGCAGGGCGCCATGCTCGCCAACGGCTTTGACGAATTCGGCTTTGGCTTTAGCGAAATCACCTTTGCGACCATACGCCAGTCCCAGATTATTCTGGACGCGTTTATCATCCGGCGTAAATTTAACAGCCTTTTGGTACCACTTGATGGCTTGCTTATCGTTGCCGGAAAGGTAATAAGAATATCCAAGATTATTCAAAAAGCGAGCGTTGATGGGTTCCAGCTTCGCGGCTTTTTTGTATTCGTTTTGTGCTTCCTGAAATTGACCTTTTTCGTCATAACAAACGCCGAGCAAATTATACGCTTCAGAATTATTGGGCTGCATTCCGACGACGGCAGTGAGTTTAGCGATAGCAGAATCGAGCTGTTTTTTCTCGTGCAATTCGACAGCCTGATCAAAGATTGAAATCGCTTCACGTTCGATGGCGTTATTGACTTCACTGGAAGTGTTAGTCAGCGGACTTGAATTGTTCGAATTTTTAGCGATGTTGTTATCGTCATGGCGGAACAGTCGCGCGATCAAACGAACAGGAGCAGTCACCATTCTTTTGAAAGCTGATCCTTTATTTGCTTTCGTCCCGCTGCCCGCGTTGTCAGGAGCCGTGGCCGAATCAAATGCTAATAAGGTCTGATTGTCTGCGTTGATGACGTTTTGCCAATCCACCAGTGAGACAGTGAGCGACACCATTAAGCACAATCCGCAAATTGCAATAAATACGGTCGAGTGCTTTTTCAAATTCTTCAAAACGTTTAGGTTATTCATTAGAAATTCCTCAATTGATTGTCAAACTGGGGCAAGGTCTTAGTGACAAATACGGGGTCAACAATGTTTATTGTAGCTGCTTGTGAGATACAAAGCTATTTTCAGGCTATTTAAGGATTTAGGCAAGTAGAAAGTAATGAGTGATGAGTAGAAAGTGATGAGGGAGGAAAGTGATGAGTGATGAGTAATCAGAAACGAGTGTCTTTCAACTCATCACTCATCACTTTCTACTCATCACTTATTACTTCTTCTTCCCTCTCCACGTTTGACAATCTTTTTCATCTATTTGCGCGAGCATGAGCAATGCTAGCCGATAAGCAGCGTAGACGCTGACGTTGTTGATTTTATCTGCCTGATCTTTTTTGTGGTGGTAAATTTCCATCCAGTCTTTCGGGATTTCAGAAATGGTGGCAGCCGGGATATTTTTTTCTCTGAACGAAGCGGAATCGGACGAAGCGTTTGGGATATGAATAATTTCGACAGAAATCCCCAACGTTTTGGCACTTTCATCGGCGAGTTTTTGCAGCGATTCGTCCGAAACTCCTTTGAGAATTTGGGGGAGGTTCATACCCAATCCATCAATATTCAACATGGCGCAATAATTTGAAATGTCTTCTTTGGGGATTTGCTTCGCCATTGCTTTTGATCCAACCAGTCCTTCTTCTTCTTTGCCGAAGCCCACAAAGTAGATCGTTTTATTCATCTCGGAGTTTTTGAGAGTTTTATACAGATGCGCGATTGTGACGATTCCTGTCCAGTTGTCAGTCGCTCCGCACGAACCGGAACCGGTCAAATCATAGTGAGCACTCACGATAATTTTTTCAGTGGTTTTGCCTGGGCGGCTGATTACGATGTTCTCAACGTTTTTAATTTTTTCGATGGAAATATTTTCTTCTTTGGCCCCCATCTGCATAAAAAGCGCTTTCACGGCAGGCAAGCGTTCGGGGTTTTTACAGGGAATCGATTTGAATGCTTCCGCAAATTCTTCTGGTTTCGAAAGAACGATTTGCGAATTTGTTTGTGCAAACACTGGAATAGAAAAAAATAAACAGGCCAGGCTCAGGAAAAATTTATTCATTATTTTTTGGTCTTAATGCGTTGTTCGTAAAATCTGCGGATAAAGCGCTTCATCGAAACCTGCACGAAGCTCATTCCAAATTTTTTGGCTTCCGTGATCGCCTGCTCAGCGTCCCAATTATCGTGCGTCATTCGATAACAGGCAATCACCGTCCCTGTGCGATCTTCGCCGTGTCTGCAATGCACGAAAACAGGTTGATTCGCTGGATCGTTAATCAATGCGAGAGCCTGATCTACTTGCGAAAAATCAGGTTTGCTCAGCGGCGGAAATTGAAGGTTGAAATATTTCAGGCCAAGTACCTTCGCCTGTTGTTCTTCGGCTCTAGTAGCAGCACTGGCTCCGCGAAGGTTGATGATTGTTTTAATGCCTTTGTCGGCCAGGATTTTAAGACTTTCGACAGGCGGCTGCGCTCCGCGATAGAGCGTGGAATTGACCTGCTGAAAATTCGGGAGCGGTTCTTTGGCTTGTGGCGGAGAAAGAAATAAAGACAAAAAGAGAGCGGTGCAGATTGTAATTTTGTAATTCATTGTTTTAGCGAGGAACCATTGCTTTCAAGTGAAATTTTAAATACCGACGGCGTTTATCGTAGCGCAATCCAGCCATGGTTGCGACAGGCTTTGCAAAAGCCTAATCTCTTTCACTCGATCACAACTTTGGCTGCAACCTTGTATTTTATCATTCTGCCATATTTGACAGTTTCCGCCAGAGTCGAAGTATTGAAAGAGATTAGGCTTTTGCAAAGCCTGTCGCAACCATGGCTGGATTGCGCTACTTCTCTTATGCCGTCGGTTTATCCGGCACTGGCGCGGAAGCATGAAAATCCTCATAAAATCTGTGGGAATAATTCTCCAACAACATTCTCACGCGCTCTGAATCTTCAGAGGCGAGGATCAATCCAACGTGATTCTTTTTGACGATGCGATGAACAATTTCTGGATCCGTATACGTCGATGTATCAGGCCTTTCCTGACGCGCCAAAGAAATAATTGCTCCGGCGTATTTTTCGCGAACCTGCGGTAATTCATATTCTTTTTGCAGCACTTCGACGCGCGCCCATTCTTCCCAGAGATTAATTCCACGCGCGGCTACTGTGACGTCGGCGATATAGGCTCCACCGACCCGCGCCGCCGTTTCCAGAAAATAAAATTCTCCATCTTCGCCCTTGATAAATTCGCTGTGCGTGACGCCACGCGCCATTTTAAAGGCTTGAATTAACGCTCGATTAATTTTCAGTAAATTCGTTTCGTCTTCGCTACCACGAGGAATTCCGTACGTCGAAAAAATCCCGCCACCGTGCATGACATCCAGCGGCGGTGAGCCGTATTTCTGGACGTTTGCGAAGACGACTTCGTATTCGCTGACGACCGAATCCACATGAAAAATTTCGCCGGGGATATATTTTTCGAGGACTTTGAAAGATTGCTCATCACCGATTTCTCTGAGGATTGGCCAGAGTTCTTCGGATGTGTGAATTTTTCTGATGCCAATTGCTGAGGCCGAAGTGCGGGGTTTCAGAACGTACGGCGGCGGAACGCGCTGCATAAATTCGCGCAGTTCATCGTAGTTGATGACCGCCGAAAATTCAGGGACGCGAATCCCGCTATCACGAGCGTGAAATCGCATCGCCAGTTTGTCGCGGAAGTACCGCGCGGTCGTGTCTCCCATGCCAGGAATTCGCAGGTGTTCACGCAGCGCGCAGCCGATCTCAATATCAAATTCGTCAAGCGTAATGATGCGATCAAATTTTCGAGTCCTGGCCAGAAAGCTGATGCCGTTGACGACTTCAGGAATTTTCGTCAGATCAGGCATCCACAACAATTCATCAATCAATTCCGGCTTCCACGACGGAGTGTCTTTGAGCGATTCGACGGTTACGAGAATCACTTTGCAGCCAATGTTTTTGAGGGCGCGAAGCAGGTCTTCGCCTTTTTCATAGCTGGCGAGGCAGAGGACGGTGATGGGAGAATGTGTCATACTTAAAATTCTTCAAGAATTTGAGCAATTAATTACCCATTCGTCTTGGGGTAAAGAAAGTATCGCCATTTTGAGAATTACCGGATCAATTTCCGCTTGTTTTTTGCTGTAATATTCATTGAGGTGTTTTGTGATTTCGTCGGCTTCAAAATCTTTGTTCGGTTGTTCCACGCAGGGAGAAAAATCTTGAGATTTTAGAATTGATTCGCTCATTTTTGAAGTATAAAGCAGGAAGCGCTTTTTTCAATAACAAGAAAACTGAAAATAAATTCTTGTCGCCAACGGCGACGAACAATATAGCCTATGGTGCAGGCGTTGCGCCGAAACCATAGGTTGGTGGGATCAAGTTATGCCGTCGCTGAAGGCGACGAACAAATTCTTTAGTTCGAAGCCTTTCTTTAATCAATTCAGTTCGTCGCAGTTGGCGACAAGAAATTATTGAAGGAAATCCAAAGATTTTTAATTCTAAAACCAAACAATAAAAATGCGCCGCCCTTAAATAAGGACGGCGCATCTTTCATCGAAAATTATTTTCTTTAGTTAGCCTCGGCGGTTTTGCTTCGCTTACCGCTGGCACGCTGAAGCGTGAACTCTGAACGGGTTATTTCTTATCGCCTTCCGGATTCGCATCCGATTTCACTTCGATGTTGTAATTCGTCAGCGTCGTCGCGATGTCGCGTTGGAGCTGGGCGACGAGTTTGTTGTAATCCGTCAAAGCACGTAATTCTGCGCCTTTCGCCTGCGCAAGTTCAGTCTGTCGTTGCAGAATTAAGAACGTCGTACCAAGTCCCGCCTGAAAGCGCTTATCTTCGCCGTCCAATTGTTTTTGCGCGTAATCACGGGCGAGCCTGGCGGCTTCGAGGCGCATCTTGACGAGTTCAATGGATTGCAGGTCATTACGGATTTGCGTTTCGATGGTTTGTATCGTTTGTCGTACCTGCAATTCCAATTGACGGCCAGTCGCTATCGAACGTCCAAGATTGGCTTCGGCAACTCTGTTTTTCCACGGGATGTTGATCGTGACCCCAACGCGTAGAGTTGGATATTTATTCGAAGCCAGATTGGCGATGGATCTGAAATAATTTCCCTGGAAATCAGGTGAAACTCTGGTTGTCCCATCTGGAGCCAAGACGGGGTCTCCGGCCAAACCGGAAATTCCGTAACTGGCAAAGGCATTAACTTCGGGTTTAGTCTGATCGCGGAAAAATTCCAGATCGGCTTCGTTGATTTCTTTTTGAAAATTCAGGAATTTTAGTTCCGGACGATTTTCACGGGCGACGCGAAGGGCTTCATCAACTGAGATGCTGTTAGATTGCAATTCGAATGATTCGGTCGGTTCAATTTTTGCCGTCCAGATGTCAGCATCAGCACTGGCAACAAGCAATTGTTTGAGGGTGTTTTCCGCCTGCGCGACTACGCTCATGGCAGAAAATACTGAGATTCTACGCGATTCAACTGAAGTCGCTGCTGTGACGACGTCAATCGGGGCGAGTGAACCAATTTCAACTTGGCGTTGATTGTTTCTGAGCTGTGTTTCCGCCAGCTTCACGGCTTCACGTTGAATTTCTTCGTCTTTAATCGCAAAAGCTAAATCCCAATATGCTTGTTGGACACGAGAAATAATATCAATAGCACGAGAACGAAACTGCGCATCTGAAAGCCCTAAGCGTTTATTAAGGATTTTGATCTGGCGGCGCGGCGCATCAATTTTGTAATTTCGCTTCAGTGGCTGTGTGAAGCTGATTTGCGCGTTTGGCGAATATTGCGGCGACAGCAAATTTGTATTACTGCCAATTCGGGAATTATTAAAATCCACCTGTAGTTGTCCACCGGTTTTTTCGTACGGTCGAATGAAGCCAAAGTTAACAATGGTTGCATTCTGGACAGTGGCATTCGCGGTAGTTCCGCTGAAGGCAAATGCGTTCGGCGTCCGTTGCGGAGCCCACGAGATACGCGAAGTAAAAGTCGGATCATAAAATCCACGCGCCGCAAATAAATCGTATTCTGCCAGACGGACATTTTCTTTTTCAATCTGAATTTCAACGTTATTTTCCAGCGCCATCATAATGGCATCGCGCAATGACCAGCGGACAATTTTGTTGGGATCAAGACCAACACTGCGATCCGGGATCGGCTGCGGTTTGATTTGTCCAATGTTGAGCGGTGCGCTTTGTGGAGGGACGGGCGTTTGCGCCAATAAATTCAAGGCAGCGGTAGTGAGGACTGCGCCAGTCAATAAAATTCGGGGTATTAATTTCAAACCTGTATTCATAATGTATTTTGCTCGTTGAGAAAATTGCCAACGTGATTCTTTACGAGTTCAGAGCTGCATTGGTTGCAAAAAAATTTCCGAAATGCAGAGGCCCGCACGTAGGAAGGGGGCGCTAGTACGCATCTAAAAAAAATTCCGAAGTTAGCTTTTATATTAACTCAAAATGTAAAGTTGCCCTTACTGCGTGCGGGCTTATGCATTCTTTACGTTCGATAATCTGCATTAATTTGTATGTATTCTTCCGTTAAATCGCAAGTCCATTCGGTGACTTCCGCCACGCCTTGATTTAAGTTCAACGTGATTTTGATGTCATCTTTTTTCAAAATTATTAAGGCTTTCGCTTCATCGAATTTTAACCCGCGTCCATTTTTTGCTACAAATAAATCGCCTAATTTGATGTCTACTTTTGTGACATCGAATTTTACTCCGGCGCGTCCGGCAGCAGCGAGGACGCGTCCCCAGTTGGCGTCTTCGCCGGCAATCGCAGTTTTGACCAGCGGGGAAGTTGCAATGGTTTCCGCAATTTTGTGCGCCATTTTGACGTTCGGAGCATTCTTCACATTGATGGTAATCAGCTTTCGTGCGCCTTCGCCGTCACGCGCCACTTGAATCGCTAAATCCTGACAGACTTCGGTTAAGCCTTTCAGGAATCTGTCGTAATCTGCGCCAGCATCTTTTTCAATGATCGGATTTTCCGCTGCTCCATTCGCCAAAACCGCCAGTGTATCATTCGTCGAAGTGTCGCCATCAATCGTCACGCGATTAAAACTCAAATTCACCGCGGTATTCAAAGCCGTCTGCAAAACTTTTTTGCTGATCGCGGCGTCCGTAGTCACGAACGACAGCAAGGTCGCCATGTTTGGATGAATCATCCCCGCGCCTTTGGCTACGCCCGCGATGGTGACGCGTTTGTCGCCGAGTGTGAACGATTTCGTCGCCCGCTTCGGTTTCGTATCCGTCGTCATAATCGCTTCTGCAATTTTGAAGCCATTCTCGTGAGCTAAATTTGCCGTCGCTTCGCGGATGCCGAATTCGAGCTTTTCCATGTTGAGTTGAACGCCGATGACGCCCGTGGAGCAGACCAAAATTTCGCGTACGTTGCAGTTGAAAAAATCCGCGAGAATCTGCGTTGTACGCTGCGAATTCGCCAAGCCTTCTTCACCCGTGACGGCGTTTGCGCAACCGGAATTTACGATGATGGCGCGATGCGTTTTCCCACGGAGGTGTTCACGCGAAACCAATACTGGCGCGGCTACGACGAGGTTTTGCGTGAAGACGGCAGCGGCTACGGCGGGGCGTTCGGAAAAGATAATCGCTAAATCTTCACCGGATTTCTTTAGTCCACAACGGGTGGTCGCGGCGAGAAATCCCTTGGGTAAAAAGTTGGGAGATTTGGTCTTTGGACTTGAGTTTTGGGTCTTGGGTTTTGGCGTCGTTTTCAATCTGATTGATCCTTAAATTTGGGTGATGTGGTTGTTCGGTTTTGGGAAATCAGTGTTCGCTTGCGAACGCTTACAATTATCTGATGAACTTATTCTTCTTTCCATTTCACGGTGTTGTGGGTTTCAGTTCGAGCCAGTTCTATGGCTTCTGCCAGTGAAGTAAAGTCTCCAAATTTGATTTTGTACTCTAAGGGATTAGGCACAGAACAGTACTCTACATAATAGAACTCACCTTCTTTGTCCTCGCTAAGCTCCTCTGGGTCTTCATAGTCCGCTGAACCGTATCTCCAACCATGTTTCAAAATGAATATTCTGCAAGTGACTTCTCCAGCATAGAGCCAAGTTCCGTCTTTGATTATTTCCCAATCGTCGCTACTCATTTTGAGCTTTTATGCGTAGGATTTACCAATAAATTTCCACGTTTTTGGAATCAATTATTGCAGAATCTTTTGTGATTAATGGCAGGTCAAATTCAGCAGCACACGATACAATAATTTTATCAAAAAGATCATTATTGAAGCTGTAGTTTACCGCGTTTGAAATAATTGAAGTTTCCAGCGGGATGATTTCAAACCCTTGTTTCCGTAGTAATTTACTTGACCAGAAACTGAATCTCTCCGGTAGATTTATTTTTCCAAGATTTTGTAAGATTGCAATTTCCCACAACACTACTGCTGGGATATAAATCAATGATTCGCCTGCATCTGCTTTCTCAAAAGCTGATAAAACCTTGGGTGAAAGTTGGGAATATTTTCTAGTCGAAAACCAGATTAGGGGATGAGTATCGGTGACAAACATTTATTTTTTTAAGGAAGCCGCCGAATTCTCGATTGATTGATTAAGCATATCTGCAATTTGTTTGCTCCCGCTTTCCAGATCGTCGTCAAGTAATTCCATCGAACCCGCAAGCGACATTTCTTCAACCTCTGGTTGCTCTTCATCTAAAATTGTTACGATCGCACGATAATTTTTTTTGAGAGTTATGCTTTCTAATAAGCTTACTCTACCTCTTGTATCAATGACTGCTTCAACTGATTGCAACATAAATTACCTCGTGAACATTTTACTCTAAAGTATCAATTTTCCACGTAACAAATGGAAATTAATCACTCACTGTCTCATTGCTTAACCCACGAATTTTTACAATCGGCGTCGGAACCTGGCTCACATCAAACGCTTCCGGCTGTGCGCCTTCGACTAAATCGAGCACCATCGGGACTTCGTCGCAACTGCTCATTTTGGGGCAGGTGACGCAATCCATCCAGACTTTGCGGGGCATTAATTCGTGCTGGACGACGCGGAAGCCGAGCTTTTCAAAAAATCCCTGCACGTAGGTGAACGCGTACACTTGCACTAAATCGTGTTCACGGGCTTCGGCAATGTTGGCTTCGACGAGGGCACGTCCGATGCCTTTTTTTCCGGTGTTCGGATCAACGGCGAGCGAACGAACTTCCGCCATGTCGCCCCATGTGAAGTGCAATCCTGAACATCCGATGACTTGATTTTTGCCTTCGATGTCAGCAGTCGCGACATAAAAATCGCGGATGTTTTCATAAATGCTGAGCAATGAACGCGGCAGCATTTGCTCTTTCTGCGCGTAGTTTGTGATGAGCCAGTGAATTCTGGTCGCATCTTTTGTCATTGCTTTGCGAATTAGAAAATCCATACAAATAAATTGTTCAGAGTTCAAACTTTAGTTTGCCCAACGCCGCGCTTCGCTGGCGTTGGTACGCTGAAGCGTGGACTCTAAACTTCCCCCGCTTCTTCAACTAACACTTCTTCCCACGCCGTCAACATTGAATCAATCTCCGAAGGTTTAATGATGTACGGCGGCAAAAATCTGCACGTTGTATCGTTCGTACTGTTCATTAAAAATCCTCGTTCCAGCATTTTTATTGGGAAATTTTTTGTCGGGAAATTTAATTCGACTCCGATCATTAAGCCCATTGCACGGACTTCTTTAATCGTGTCGGGATACAATTCCTGGAGCTTCATGAGCTTTTGTTTAAAATAATTTCCGGTTTCATTGACGGTTTGAAGCAAGCCGTTTTCATTCAACTCTTCAAAAAATTCCAGACTCAAGCGACACGCGAGCGGGCCTCCGCCAAACGTAGTTCCATGATCACCGGGCTTGAATCCATCAGTAGCTTTTTCGCCGACGACGATGGCTCCAAGCGGGACGCCTAAGCCGAGCGGTTTCGCTACGGTTAGGATGTCGGCCTGAACTTCAGAATGTTGATACGCGAATATTTTTCCGGTACGTCCGAGACCGCATTGCACTTCGTCTACGATGAACAGCGCATCGGTCGCGGTGCAGGCATCGCGCAATGTTTGCAGGTATTCGGGCGATTGTGGACGGACTCCACCTTCGCCTTGAATTGTTTCTACGATGACGGCGGCGGTGCGTTCGTTGATCGCGGCGCGGGCTGCGTCGTGGTCTCCAGCGGGGATGAATTTGCAGCCGGGGACTAACGGCTCAAATGGCTCACGATATTTTGCTTGCGCGGTGACGGAAAGTGATCCCATCGAACGTCCATGAAATGATCCCGTGAGGGAAACAAATTCGTATTTATCTTCGCGTCCCTGTCGGCGTTGCCAGGCGCGAGCGAGCTTTAAGGCGGCTTCGGCAGTTTCGGTTCCGCTATTGCAAAAGAAGGCGCGAGACAATCCGGAAGCTTTTGCCAGCTGCTCGGCGAGCAAGCCCTGATACGGATGATAATAAAGATTCGAAGTGTGCATTAACGAAGCTTGTTCGCCCATCACACGGCGGATGCGCGGGTGGTCGTATCCGAGAACGTTGACGCCGATGCCGGAAATAAAATCAAGATATGATTTTCCGTCTGAGGCGACTAATGTGGAGCCATGTCCGCGTACAAAGAGCACGGGCTGACGCGCATAAGTCGTCATGATGTATTGGTCTTCAAGTTTTTTTGTGTTCTCGAGTTCGAATCTTTCGTTGTTCATTTTTCATTTGTACGGTGAACTGTTAGTTCGCCGAATTTTATGCAAATTTTAAGTTGTGGAAACAGCGCGAACTAATAGTTCACGCTACGATATTTGGCATAATCGCCACTTTCGATTAATTTTCCAGTGGCGACCCAGTCATTGTAAACGTACATCCAGGCGTCAATTACTTGGTCATCAAACATTGTGATTTTTACTTTTATTCGTGCGAATAAACTTGCTTCGAGTTCGCCGGGGATAAATCCTTCGTATTGATCCAGTACTGTTAATACTGCTTGAGGGTCATCTAATTGATAAACTTCTCCAAAGATTTTGTTGTCAAAATTTTCACCGACAATTGCACCGGGGTAATCTCCCAAATCGTAAAGTTGACCATTCACTGAACCTTCGCCGATGAATTTTAATTCGCTCATTATTTGAATCAGAGCAGCATTTTTTTGAGCGCCAATCAGGCTCCGACGCAATGTGCCGTAGACAAATAAATTAGTCATTTATGAAATTAATGTACCGACTTCTTCATCATTGCGGCTGGCCCGCAAAAGGGAATTTTCTTCGGCAGCTCCGATAATTAAAATTCGTTTCACGCCGGCATTCAAAGCACTCAAACAAGCGCGGAGTTTTGGACGCATTCCACCATACGCGATGCCGCTTTCAAGCAGGTGATTGATCTGTTCACGGTTCAGATTTGGAATTGTGACGCCGTGTTCATCTTTGACTCCGCCCACGTCGGTAACGAAGATTAATTCATCGGCTTTACAGGCAGGGGCGACTGCGGCTGCCATCTGATCCCCATTGATATTGTGATACCCGAAGTCGTGTGAACTTAAGCCCAAACAGGCAATCACAGGAATGGCGTTGATGCCTAGAATTGCATTGATCAGCGTACTGTTGGAGCGGGCAATTTCTCCCACAAACCCTAAATCCGTGCCGTCCTCCGCTTTGATTTTTTTCGATAAAAAACTTAAGCCGTCTCCCCCCGTCATGCTGACGGAAGGGATGTTGATGCGGGCGAAATCTGCGACTAAATCCTTGCCGACTTTTCCGGCTAGTACCATTTGAATCACGTCTCGCGCAGCGGCATCCGTGATGCGCAATCCATCGTGAAAATGAGATTCGATGTTGAGCTTCATCAGCATTTCAGCGATTTGTTTTCCACCACCGTGGACGATGATGACTTCGTGTCCAGCGCGTCGGAGTTCGCTGATTTGGAAAACTAATTTTAAGCGCAGCGAAGTATCAATTAATACACTGCCGCCAAGTTTTATTACCGATTTCATATCTGGTCGGTACCACCTGCGGTAGCGGGTGGTGAAGTATTCGCGAAGCTTCCACCCGCTACCGCAGGTGGTACTGACATCGTGTTATAAAATTCCCGCAGTTTCTTCAAATCCAAAAGCAATGTTCGCGTTTTGCAGTGCCTGACTGGCCGCGCCTTTCAATAAATTATCCTCGGCAGAAATGATGACCGCCTGATTTTCATTGACTACGACACCAATGTCGCAGAACGGCGTGTTCGCGACAAATTTAATTTCCGGCAACTGCAAACCTTCGAAAATTCTGACAAAGGGTTTACCGTCGAAGGCTTCGTGCCAGCACTGATAAATATTTTCCCGTGAAATTCCTGCGTTGAGTTTGACGTATATTGTCGAGAGAATTCCGCGATTTATCGGCAACAAATGCGGCGTGAAAATTAATTTGTTTGGCGAAAATTCAATTCCCAGTCCTTGCGCAATTTCGGGAGCGTGGCGATGTTTGAAAATATTGTAGGCTTTGAAACTTTCACTGACTTCGACGAAATGTGTACCTGAATTTGGAGCTTTTCCCGCGCCGGAAACTCCGGATTTTGAATCGCAAATGATTGTTTGCGATTGGTCAATGAATCCAGCGCGCAGCATCGGGATTAAGGGAATTTGAATCGTAGTCGGGTAACAGCCCGGATTCGAAATTAATTTTGCGCCGCGTAATTCTTCGGCTGCAAATTCGGTTAATCCGTAAACTGCTTCTTGCAAAAGTTTCGGACTAGAAGTCTCGAATCCGTAAAATTTGGATAAGAGAGTTTCATCTTTTAATCGCCAGGCTCCACTGATGTCAACGATGGTTAAACCGGAGCTGCTGAGTTGAGGCACGACTTCGTTCGAAAATTCGTTGGGGGTCGCGAGAAAAATTAAGTTTGCTTCAAATTGTTCGACAGCTTTTTCGCTGTATGGCTGACAAAAAAGTGTTGTCAGTCCATTAAGTTGGGGATGAACCGTACTGAGCGGCAAGGTTTCAGCCGATTGCGAAGCGAAAGCCCCAACCAATTCAATATTTGGATGCCTGAGCAGCATCTTGATTAGTTCAAATCCTGAATATCCGGTGGCTCCGGCCACGATGGCGCGAATTTTATTAACCATAGTTTCGTCAATAGCTTGAATTAACTTTTTAGCCCAAAAAATAAACGCCAATCTTACACATGAAAGCTCAGGTTGACAAACGTTGCTACACAGCTATAATTCATAGCTTTTGTTGGAGTAAAGCTTATGCAAGTAATGCTGAGCAAGATGCCCGCGGACGGGTTGCCATTTCAGCACCAGTATAAAGAGCAGGAATTAGATTTATCGGGGCACGAATTTTCGTTTCTGCAATTGCCGTTAGTTACTGGTCGAATCAGGAAAATTGGCATGGAAATGCAGGTGAATGGAGCGCTGACGGCAAGCTTGCAGGTCACTTGTGATCGTTGCCTCAATACCGCGGAATTTCCGGTTAACAGTAAATTTGATCTTTTTTATCTGCCAGCTGAAGTGACCACCAATCAGGCTGGCGAAGTTGAACTGCAAGAGCGCGATCTTGATTTTTCTTTTTATCACGATGAGAAAATAGATATAGATGAATTAGTGCTGGAGCAGTTAGAGCTGAGTTTACCGCAACGAATTTTATGTAAGACCGATTGTCTGGGCTTATGTACGCAGTGCGGAACGAATTTAAATGATGAGTCGTGTGATTGCCAGAAGGAAATTGATCCACGTTGGCAGGCGCTGGCTGATTTGAAAAGTTAATGTAGGACTGGATTGATCCGGTCAATATCTTAAGGAGTAATTACATGCCTAATCCTAAACGTCGCCATTCTAAATCACGGAGTCGTATGCGTCGCGCTCATGATGCGCTGGAAGTTGTTCAATTGACCAAATGTTCAAATTGCCAAAGTCTTAGAATGCCTCACCGTGTGTGTCCCAGCTGTGGATATTACGGCACGCGACAGGTGCTCGAAATTGCTGAGCTGAACAGCTAAAAAATCCAGGGATGAAAGCTTGCCTCCGCAGTAATTTGGCAACTTTCATCCTTTTCTTTATCGTTTCGAGCATCATTCCCCGAATATGCTAACCAAAATAGCTGTTGATGCGATGGGTGGCGATCACGCCCCGATCGCCGAAGTTGAAGGCGCAATTCAGGCTGCTCTGGAATTACACGTTGGTGTAACTCTGGTTGGCCAGGAAGAAAGAATCGTGCCTGAATTAGAGCGACTTGGTTATAAATACCACCCCAAATCCCGCCGGGTTTATAGCACGCAACCTGCCAAAAGATTACCGATTGAAATTGTTCATGCGACAGAATTCATTACGATGGATGAGCCGGTAGCCAACGCCGTTCGCCGTAAAAAGGATTCCTCGATTCGTGTCGCGGCACGTCTGGTTCGTGACGGTAAAGCGCATGGTTTAGTCAGCGCTGGCAATACGGGAGCCGTCATGGCTACGTCAAAGCTGGTGATTGGGACTTTGCCTTCGGTTGATCGTCCGGCGTTATCGGCAGTTTTCCCGACGTTAGGTGAGCATGGTTGCGTCCTACTTGACGTCGGGGCCAATGCCGAATGCAAGCCCGAACAATTAAGACAATTCGCCGTGATGGGTTCTATCTATTCCAATCAGATACTGAATGTGAAGAATCCTAAAGTCGGATTAATGAGCATTGGTGAAGAAGAAATTAAAGGGAATGAGCTGACAAAAGAAACTGGAAAATTATTGCGTGAAACTCCGATAAATTACATTGGAAATGTCGAAGGTCGTGACATTTACACTGGCGGAGTTGATGTGATAGTGTGCGATGGTTTCACGGGTAATGTCATTTTGAAAACCAGTGAAGGTTTGATCTCTGCAATTATGGGTTTATTGAAATCCGAGCTGGGACAAACCATCATTACACAAGCGGGAGCTTTGCTGTCCCGTCCGGCATTTGTCAGTGTGAAAAAACGTTTGGATTATTCTGAATTCGGTGGCGCTCCGTTACTTGGAACTAAGCAGGTCGTAGTTATTTGCCACGGCGGCTCCAATGCCAAAGCGATTAAGAATGCGATTCGCGTCGCCAAGGAATTTTACGAGGCGCGGCTCAACGAGCGGATCGAACAGCGAATTCAGGAATTTGACGCAAAATAAGAATCCAACCATCAGTTTTCCCCGAAATTATGAGTAGTTATCAGGCAATTATTACCGGAACCGGAAGGTCACTCCCAGAACAAGTTGTCACCAATGAAGACCTCGAAAAAATTGTCGAGACTTCTGACGAATGGATCACTACGAGAACCGGAATTAGCCGTCGACACAAGGCTTCTAGTGACGAATGTACCTCGACATTTGCCACGGCGGCTGCCCGCCTGGCGCTGGAACGTGCGGGTCTTAATGCAGAGGATCTAGATTTAATTATTTGCGCCACGGTTTGTCCAGATCAGGCTTTGCCTTCCACCGCAGTTTTAATTCAATCACAACTTGGAGCAAAAAAAGCTGCGGCATTTGACTTGGTTGCAGCCTGTTCGGGGTTTATTTACGGGATGACGGTTGCCAATCAATTCATCTCCACCGGTTTTTATCAAAATATTTTAGTCATTGGCGTCGAAGTTTTATCACGCTATCTTGATTATGCTGACCGCGCCACCTGTGTTTTATTTGGGGACGGCGCAGGCGCGGCGGTCGTACAACGCTCACCTGAACCCGGTCGTGGCGTGCTGTCAACCAGAATCATGTCTGATGGCGATCACGCGCCGGTTTTGTACATTCCCGGTGGCGGAACAAAAATTCCCGCTTCGCATAATTCCGTCGATACTGGTCAGCACTTTATCAAAATGAAAGGTAATGAGCTTTTCAAAGTAGCGGTCAGATCAATGGAAGATATTTGCAATCAGGTGCTTGATGAACAGAAGATGACGACGTCGGATATTGATTTATTCGTGCCTCATCAGGCTAATAAAAGAATTTCAGTCGCGGTCGCGGAACGGCTGGGAATTCCCCTCGAAAAAATTTATTCAAATATCGAATATACCGGAAATACGTCGGCGGCTTCGATCCCGATTTGTCTGGACGAATTAGTCGAACAAGGACGCCTGAAGCCTGGCATGACAGTCATGATGACTTCATTTGGCGCGGGTGTGACGTGGGGTTCGATTTTGATGAGATGGTAAGAAAGTTCGCAGGGAAGAAGTTCGCGGTTCGCAGTCAGAAGAGTTCGCAGGGAAAAACAAAGATCAAAGTCCAAATGAGCAAAATTGCATTTATTTTTCCAGGACAGGGTTCGCAATACGCAGGTATGGGGCGCGATTTGGCAGACAACTTTTCTGTCGCGCGCGATGTATTTGCGGAAGCGGATGACGCGTTAGGCTTCCCGCTCAGCGATCTTTGTTTCAATGGGCCGGATGAAGATTTGCAGCTTACGGCAAATACTCAGCCCGCGATTTTGACGACTAGTGTGGCGGCGTATCGTGTGTTAACGGAGCAGGGCATACGACCTGATTTTGTGGCAGGCCTCAGTTTAGGCGAATATTCTGCGCTCGTGGCGACAGGTGCCTTGACCTTAACCGATGCTGTGAAAATCGTGCGTCGGCGTGGTGAGTTGATGCAGGAAGCTGTACCTGTGGGCGATGGCGCGATGGCGGCGATTTTAGGACTGGAAGCGGATAAAGTTTTAGACGTCTGTGCGACTATTGCAGAAGCGCAAATTTGCTCGCCCGCGAATTTTAATACGCCTCTGGCAACTGTGATTGCCGGGCACAAGGAAGCGGTCGAACGCGCGATGGCAAAATGCACCGAACTCGGTGCGAAAAGCGTGCGCCTGCTCAAAGTCAGTGCACCTTTTCATTGCGCTTTGATGATGCCCGCGCAGGAGCTATTTACACCGATCCTCGCTGCGACTACTTTCAGTGATCTTGTATTGCCGCTGGTGAATAATGTAGACGCGGAGGTTGTGACCTCCGGCGCTGTTGCCCGCGAAGGCGTGCGCCGTCAGGTTACTGCTTCAGTACGATGGACGGAAAGTGTTGAGAAAATGATTGCCGCCGGAGTCGCCACTTTTATCGAAGTCGGGCCCGGCAAAGTTTTATGCGGTTTGGTGCGGTCTATCAG
>JAYTCQ010000370.1:0-35456 GCA_043736395.1 Blastocatellia bacterium
GCTCTTCGCTGTATCTACCGACATTATCCCGATGCAGGATTTCACGAACAAGGCACGACTGCTCAACGAAGCTACCAAGCTGTTGCAGGCCGGTGGAGCGACTTCGCTTTACGATGGAATTTACCTCGCCGCTGATTATCTAAAAAAGACCAAAGGACGCCGCATTATCGTACTCGTTTCTGACGGAGGCGACACCACCAGCAGAGTAAAATTAACCGAGGCTCTGGCGCGTGCGCAGGAAGCCGACGCCGTGATTTTCAATGTCTACACTGGCGTGATTTCAAATTCACAAAATATCCGAGACCTTGCCGCAGAACGCGCCATGCAAACCCTGACCCAACAAACCGGCGGCGAAGTCTACGCGCCGCAAATGGCGATGAACGGTAACGAAATTGATGAAGATCAATCCCTAAAAAATCTTGACGCCGCGTTTATTCAATTAGCTGAACAGCTCCGTACGCAGTACACGCTGCGTTATTATTCTTCGAACGATGCACGGGATGGGAAATTTAGAAAATTAGAAGTAAAAGTGAAACAGGAAGGATTGAAAGCGAAAGCGCGAGCGGGATATTACGCGGCGAAATAATGATATGCAGCAAATTTAGATTTCAGTATTACCAAAAAATTTAGAATTATTACTTGAGACAATTATAATAGGTAAAGATTTGCTCCTCACAAAAAATGCATTTCCAATAGCCAAAGTAGTTAGCCTCATTTCTGAAAATACAAAGAAACGTCGGAAAGCTGGAAGCGCGGCTGGGCAAATTTGGATGTCTCCTGATTTCGATGAGCCTTTATAAAACTTACATGGTACTTATGAACAGAACTATACAAATATTAGGTATCTTTATTTTTCTCTTGGTTCTTGCTCTTCATATTAGCGCGCAAGTAAAACCTTCATTAAATGTCAAAGACTACTTTCTGGCTCTTCCCGGAAAATATTTTGAAAACACAGAAAAGCCAAATCATGAATGGATGCTGCCCCCTAGACGCGGATCAATTGTTGATCTAAAAAATGGCTATATCTTCGCTCAAGGTGATGGTGCGCAGGTTTCAATCTGGGTTTCCCTCTTCAAGAGAAAAAATGGCGAACATTTAATTGCCCTACAAACAACCGCTGGTGACACGGATGTTTTTACCTACCTGTGGTTTTACTTTTATAAAAATGGGAAATGGATAGATGTGACGAAACAGTATTTACCCATAAAACATAATGAGCGGTATGTCTATCAGCTACCTCGTGTAGGACAAACAATAAGAGTAATGACTCCAAAAGGAAAAAGACTCTACGACTGGGAATGGGATAAAGAAAAGTTTATCCTTAAAAAATCATAGACATTGTGGAATCTTAAAATCATCAACTCATACTCCACCCACCATCAATTTTCAATACATCACCCGTAATATTCCGCGAAGCATCGGTCAGCAAAAACAACGCCGCTTTCGCCACTTCTTCCGCTTCGATTAAATCTTCGACTAATGGTTGTTTGGTTTTTATGAATTCGAGAATCGTAGGATTTTCCTGCGCGCGCTGACTCATCGGAGTGCGTATTAATGCGGGTGCGATGACGTTGATGCGAATTTTATGCGGTGCATAATATGCTGCCATGGATTGGCTCAAACTGATGATCGCACCTTTGCTGGCAGCGTACGCATGGGAAGCAAAGTTTTTAGGTTCAGGAGAAAACGCCAACACGCTCGACGCATTCAAAATCGTGCCGCGCAATCCTGCTTCATCAATTTCCTGCTCAAGCATTTGTTTGATCGTTTCACGACACATCAAAAATACACTTTTGACGTTCGTGTTAAGTGTGATGTCCCACCCGTCAGAAGTGCAGTCGTGAATCGCGCCGTCACCAAAACGTCGCCCGCTGATTCCCGCTACATTGAATAAAGCATCAATGCGTTGATAACGCTGCGCACATTTTTTGACAGCTTCAATCGCCGTATTTTCTTCGATCAAATCACCTGCAAAATATTCGCAACTCCCGCCCGAAGCCTTGATTTCATTGACTAGAATTTCACAGCTCGCTTCATCATTGCTCACAACAAAAATTGACGCGCCGGATGCTGCCGCCAATTTGGCAGTCGCAGCAGCAATGCCTGTCGAACCTGTGATGAGAAGAATCATTTTGCTTTGGCTCGTTTTTTACCTTCAGCACTGAGCGCGTATTTCGCATCGCGGATCATCGTTTTAATGAACTCAGCACGACGAAATCGGAGCGCGCTCCAATCGTCATCAATTGCTACCATGCGCACAGGTTCAAAGCCAAGTTCACCAACGATTTTCCAGCCCGTATCGCGGTTGAATTCGCACTTATAATTTCTAGAAGTGCCTTTGGGATACGCAAACCAAACAGCGGCATCGCCTTTTGTTAATGGGTCAATCGCGGCGGCAAGCGAATCCACTTCTATTTGCTTTGTGACAAACAAAAGCGCAAACGTAAATTTATCCGAAGCTATATATCTGGTTTTCACCTTAGCCTTAGCCTTGAAAGCTTCAACCATTTCGCTAAGGTTTTTGGGTACGTTGACAAGCAAAACTTTTTCGTTTTCTTTGAGATTTAATTTTTTGAGCAGTGCTTCCATAATTTTTAAAAGGTACGACAGGTGGGACGCTTATCGTACCTTACTGATACAAATGCGCGAGGCTCTTGCGATAGCCTTCGTAAAATTGGTCTAGTTGTTCCGCCGCACTGGTGTTGCCTACGAATTGATGCGACGGCAGCATGATTGGCTTCACTCCTTTTTCCAATAATAATTCTGCCGTCCGAGAACGTAGCATATTGATAATCATTCCGCCCGTCACCGTTGAAGTCGGTCCCGTACGCCATTCCAAGCCTTCTAATTCAACGATGCTGTCGCCTGCGGGACAGCAGTTATCGAGAATCACATCAGCGACATCAATCAGCTTTTTTCCTGAAGAATGCGCAGGAACGGATTGTTCGCAGTGCGTGCGCGAACACATTCCGATGACGGGAAGTCCGCGATTTTTTGCACCGTTTGCCATCTCCACGATTACGGGGCGAATGCCGCTGGTAGAAATTATGATCATCGCGTCGTGTTCGCCAAATTTGAATCCTTTCAAAATTTCTTCGGCGTAGCCTTCATATTTTTCGAGATGCAACGGCGCGCGCAATCCATTATTTCCGATGATGTTGGCGTGCGTAGACATCGAAAGTTCGACCATGGCTACGAAGCCGACAAAGCAGCCCTGACGCGGCGTCATCTCTTCGCACATCATCCGCGAATGCCCGTTGCCAAAGAGGAATACGAGGCCTTTATTCGCAATGCTATTCGCGCAAATTTGTGCGGCACGTTCGATGTTGTCGAGCTGCGTTTCTTGAATTTTTGTTAAGAGTGCGAGTGTTTTTTCAAAGTATGTTAGTGATGCAGTCATTTTATGAGTTCAAGTCTAAATTAAAATCAGCCAGCCGAAGCTTATCTTTTAGAATACTTTGCTCAGAAAGAATTCGTGGGAAAGGTAGTGCGCCAAATTTTTCAAGCTTTGTTCTTAGTTTATCTGCATAGCGATGAGCAAAAGCTTCTTTTTGCCCTGAGCCTTTATGATCAAATAAATCAGGGTCTTTTTTTTCATCTACATGGTGTCCGACTTCGTGCAGCAAAGTGTGATATAGCTGCGTATAACGAATGGAATCAATTGAAGGCGTAATCACATGATACCGCTGAGTCGAGCGGATGTCATGACCAGCGTTTTGCAGACGATCAAATTCTGCTTGGTCTTCAGGTGTCAGTGATTTATTCCAACGGAACGAAACGTTAGGCTGCATCGCTTCCAGAAAAATTGTTCTGCCTTCGTATTTATTCTCTACGATTTCCGCGAAGAAAACTAACCGCCCCCATACAGGATTAAGAATTACTTCCTTCCGTTTAGGTTGGCGCAAAATTATCATTTTGATTCCATCAAGATCGTCGGGCGAAACATGCACGAGTACTGCAGCAATATCGTCAACCGTACATGCGTGAACGAAGCCTGGAAATACATTTTCTACAAGAAATGTAATTTTATTCCCAAATGGAAAATTGCGTGTCGTCACATCGTAGTGTTGTAAATTTTCGTAGTACCATTTGAGATCACCTTTGATACAACAAAGTGGCAAACGAAATTTATTTCTTCTCCCGTGACCTTGTTTTGCGGTTCCGATATTTCGATTTCTACGAGTCGGATTTTTAATTGAATTCATAACCAGAAATTTATATTGATAATCTTCGCACCTGTCCGGGAATTTGAGGAATATTTTCTTTGGCACTTACAATTGCCGCAAAACAAATCGCCAACCCACGTAAATTATCACGAGCATTATTGACAGGTTCACGGTTTTCTTCAATCGCGCAAAGAAACTCCGCCATTGTGCCGTGAAAGCCTTGCAAAAACCATGTACCGTTTAATTCCGGCTTCGCAAAACCTTCCTCAGTATAAAGCGTCACGGATTGTTCAGAAAGGCTGGGGCCATCACTAACGATGGAACCTTTTGTGCCTGCGACATAAGTTTTATCTTCCTGCCCGTGCGTGACATTCGCATTGAAATTCAACGAAGCAATGCCGCTCTCAAATTCGATGATAGCATTTGCCAGCATCGGCGGTTTTGCTTTTTGTGATATGCAGCGCACGGTGAAGGCTTGCACTTTTTTCGCTTCACGGTTTCCAAAAAAATATTGCGCCATATCAAACCAATGCACGCCAAAATCATACAAAATTAAATGGTGAATTTCTTCAAATGGAGTGCCGACGATCCAGTTGTGATCCCAATGCAAAGTGAAATTTGCGCTGACGACTTCGCCAATAATTCCAGCAGAAATCGCCTGACGAATGTAACTAAAATGCGGCGACCATCTGCCGTTTTGATTCACTGCTAGTTTCACATTGTGATTGTTTGCTAATGAAATTAACCGTTCGCCTTCGTCTAAATCCGTCACGAATGGTTTTTGCGAAAGGATGTGCTTACCCGCATAAATAGCGGCTTCGATGATGGGGACGCGATCGTTTGGATGCGGTGTGATGTCTACGACTTCGATGTTTTTGAGCTTAAGAATTTCACGATAATCGGTTGTGATAAAAGCTTCGGGGAAAAACTGCTGTTGCCGATCTTTGGCTTTGGATTCGTTACGATCACACAAGGCGACGACGTTAAATCCTGCGAGTTTGTAGGCGTTCAGATGCTGTGAAGAAATTCCACCGCAACCAATCAATGCTATCGGCGGATTATAATTTTTCGGATTGCGCGGCAGATATGGCAAATCCGGCGCGGCGAATTGTTGGATGGTTTCGATTTTGGCTAAGCCGTAATCATCGGCTAATTCTTCAGGCATAAATGTAGCGCAAACTTTCCAGTTTGCGTTGTCGCAAAATTAGTAAGTTAAAGAGAATTATAGACGTTATCAAAAACGCAAACTGGAAAGTTTGCGCTACATCAAGTAATCAATTTCACTGTTCTCTTCTCACTCGCGCTCACAACTGCTGAATCAACTATTTGTTGTCCGATGCGGCTGGTAGCCAATGACAGCGGGCCTGTGACGACTTCTCCGGTTTCTATACAATGAATCAAATATTGAATTGGATTTTGATGTGGCGGGGCAAGCGTATCCGCCTTTATTTCATGTGCTTCAGGTTGTTGACGGGTTTGCACGCGAATGAATTTTTCGTAATCGTAACTGCTGATCGTGCCATCCGTGCCGATAAGTTCAAAGCCACATTTCGGCTGCGTTTGCGTCGTCCAGGGATCAGTAAACGTTCCCCATCTGGTTTCGATTTTTGACAGACCTACATCATATCGCACAATGGTGATGCTGTGTTCGTCAACTTCGATGCCGGGAGTTTCGTTGACTACGGTGGCGACTTCCAGCGGGATTTTTCCGTTGTGATACCAAGTTCCAAGCGTCGAACCGTAGCCCATATAATCCAGCAAAGAACCTCCGCCGTGTGATTTTTTATAAAACCAACTGTGCGGTTTCTTGGCATTAACTTCATGTTCGGTGACTTCAACTTTGTCGGCGAGATGATAAAGCGGGCCGCGATTGCCACCGTAATGACGGACTTCGATGACGCTGCCAATAACGCCTTCGTCAACTAAACGTTTCGCGGTTCGATGTGCTGGAACCCATACCAGAGGCCAATTAATGACTAGCGTTTTTCCGGTTGATTGCATCGCCGCAATCATGCGATCCGCTTCGGCAAGCGTAGCCGCAAACGGTTTTTCCATCAAAATATGAACATTGTATGGTGCGACTTTTTCGACCCATTCTGCATGCTTCGCCGTGGCGGGACACAGAATTACGATGTCAGGTTTTGTCTCTTCTAAACATTGACGATAGTCGGTGTACACACGATTTTCAGGGATGCCAAAATTCGTTGCGGCGGCTTGCATGCGCTCCGGATGTTCGTCGCTGATGCCAACAATTTCAGCGTTCGGATGATCGTACGCATAGCGCAACAAATCGCCCATGTGAAAATGATCAAAATTAATGCCAGCAATTTTCATAACTTAGGCCGCGATTGCAAGCTGCGATTCAAATTCATCTAACGATTTACAGACGACTGCGTGACGTTGAAGCGACCGCAATAAAGTTGCATCATTAATTGGCGTAAGTTCAGCCAGCATTGCTTCAGCATCCACGCCAAAACGTAATTCCAGCGTATCCGCAATCGTTGTCCGCAATGACTTAATTTGCCCTTGTTCTAGTCCTTGTTCTAGTCCTTGTTCAAGCCCCATTTCTAAGCCTTTCGCTTCGCCCATCCGCTCCCAGCTTGTCACGTATTTTTGTCGTTTCATATTTTCTTCCTCTTTTTCGACCGTGTCGGTTAACTGCCGCTCTAATTCTGCGGGTAAAGTCAGCACCCAGTCAATAAATCGCAACAAATCTGCGATGTGTTTTTTGGTGAATCCGCGTCCACGCATCAAGCGGATCAATTGCAATTTGGCGAGCATTCTTTTCTGGGGCGCACGCTTTGTTTCGAGCGCTCGCAAATGTGCCAGGACCACTAATGCAAATGGATTTTGACTGCGCTCCAACTGTGGAAGTTTAGCACGATAATCCAGCAGTTTAATGATCGGGAATTTCAGGCGGACTTCGCAGCCGAAATTTTTCTCTTCGTATTGCGATGGTCGCCAAGCCGCGTGTTCATCGGCCAACAGTGCGAGGCTCACGACCTGACGATGATACTTATCAAAGATTCGATAATGATAGGTGAACATCCTGGCCGCGAAACCCTGGTCGCGCTGACTTTGCACTTCGATGTGGATTAACAACCAGAGTTCTTCACCGCCCAGCAAATAAACTTTGACCAATTTGTCTACGGTTTGCCGTGTAGTCTCGGCATCTTTGGAAATTTTCTGGAATTCTTTATCGAGAAAACTGAAGCCCTTGCTCCAATCAATTTGTTTGTAAATGCGCGGAAAGAAAAACAGCAGACACTGGTCAAAAAATTGCTCAATGATGTCTTTCCACGGACTATCGTAATCGGCTTGTTCGGTTTGGGGCATAGGCGATTGAGTATGTTTCGTGATTATCAATGGGTAGTGCTTCAACTATGAAAAATATAGGCTAAACAGCCTAATCCTTCCGTGTTCTTTCCCGAATAATAACACAACGCTCCCCACTATTTTTTTAATAAGGGATGATCCTCTTGATGATCCGTAGCACTTATCATCACATTCAACGATTCCCGAATCGTTATCTCGATATTTGTAAAAAAGCCGTACCCCTTCTTTGTAAGCTTTGGGTCTTTCCGTCCTCCATTTTTTCAACACTTTATTAAAAAGATAGGTTGCTTTGTTCAGTGCTGAATTAGCCTGGATGATTTGGCTTTTTTTAGTAAAATCGTAATTATCTTTCCATTTGTCAGAAGTGAAACGGCTGATAGCTCTAGTCTCGCTCTTCGAGAATTTATTTAGAATCGGACTCGGATCATAAGCTCTGGAAACTTTGTGAGCGATTTCATCACAAAGGAATCCACTCCAATGAAATCTTAATAGATTAAGATATAGTTGCTCGCAAGCTTTTGAATTTTCCTGAATAAAATTTTTATCAACCCACAAAGTAATTTCAATAACTTTCACATCAGTATTTACTGTTCGTTCAAACCAATTGCTACTTGGAATACCACGCAAAGCAATGCGTAAATCATTCGTTGCCTCCAACTGTTTTTTGAAGGTAGTAAAAATATGTTCAGCTTCTTTGATTTCCGCTTCGGTTAATTTTTCGCTCTTCGGTTTCTTGACAGATTGCGCGTACGTCGCACACGGCAGTATCAGTAAACATAAAACCACGATGCTGATTGTTTTGATTTGCATATTTGAAAAGCGAATATTTATGGACGATATACGATTATCATCATTATCTTCATCTGATTTTTTACTTTTCCAACGTAAATAACGAAATATCCCTGGACTGCGGACACTATTTCTGTCCCTTTCGGCAAACCTAAGCAATCATTGTCACAAGTACTGACTTCCGGTGAACCACTATATCTATTCAATAAATTTAACCCCTCATAATAAAACTTTGGTTGTTTGATTTTGAGGTTAGCTATTTCCTTGTTAAGAATTTTAGTGACAAGAGTTAAAGTCTTAATTATTTGAATTACTTGCAATCGAGAGTCATACACGAAATCAGTCTCCCAATATGCATTCAGTATTTTTTGCTCTGCTAAGGGTAGTTGGGAAAATACCGAGGAGAGGTCGTTATATTTTCCATCCAAAGCATTCATAATGTTGCCAAATAGTTCAGAGCTATGTCCAAAATTTAAGGTACTAACAAAAAGGGATTTAAATAAATTTCTATTACTAATCAACAATTTTCGGTTCTTTACCCGAATCCCATGGTCTTCGAGTGCGGGGATAGCTTTCTTATCAAAAATCCAATTCGAATTTATTCGTCCGCGCAAAGCGATACGCAAATCATTCGTTTCCTCCAGCCGTTTTTTGAAGGTCGCAAAAATGCGCTCAGCTTCTTTAATTTCAGCCGCAGTCAGTTTTTGTTCTTTTATTTTTTTGTTTCCCTGCGCGTGTAGGATGCAAGGTAGTAACAGCAATAAAATCAGGGTGCTGATGATTTTTGTTCGCATAGGCTGAGGAGTGAAATTCGCTACAATCGTTTCAAAACAAACAACGTAATATCGTCATACTGCGGAGCCGCTCCGGCGAAGCGGTCTACTTCATTGAAGATTTTTTCGACGATGACTTCGGCGGATTCGTGGGCGATTCTTCTGACGAAATCGGCTAAGCGTTGTTCGCCGTATTCCTCTTCGTTGACGTCCTGCGCTTCGGTGACGCCGTCGGAATATAGCGCGATGATGTCTCCCGTATTGACGGTGAAAGTCGATTCTTCATACGGCAATCCTGACAGCATTCCGAGCGGTGTTCCGGTCGCTTTAATCCATTCGGCCTCACCATCTTTTCTGAGCAATAAACAATCTGTGTGTCCGGCGTTCACATACACGCATTCGCCAGAAACCGGATCAATTCTCATCAAAACTCCGGTGACGTATTTGTTGGATGGAGTCGTGGCGAACAGCAATTCATTTGTATGCGCAGCCAGCTCCGTCAACAACGGAAGTCGCCCCAGCAACGCACGCAAAGTGGCTTGGATATTGCTCATCAGCAGCGATGCGGGTAAGCCTTTGCCCGACACATCAGCGACGCAAATTAGATGCGGATCAGTGCTTTGATTGGCGGCGACGGGCAGCGCATCGTAATAATCTCCGCCGCATTGACGCGCTGGACGATTGCGAGCGGCTAAATCAAAATTGTGTAATTTGGGCAACGCGGAAGGAAATAATGTCGCCTGAATTCCGGCGGCTAATTCAAGTTCCTGCTCCATCTTTTTGCGTTCGATGGTTTCTTTGATGAACCAGGAATTATCGAAGGCGACGGCAGCCTGCGCGACTAATCCGGCTCCGAATTCAAGATCGGCTTCGTTGAAAGTCAGCTTGCCGGGGCGTGAACCGAGCGCGACAAAACCTCCGCTGGTGAAATCATTGGATCGAATCGCAAACAAAATTTCCGCTTGATTCGCCAGCAAAATTTCTTTGAATTCACAGTCGGGAATATCGCTAACGAACAAAGCTTCCGGCAACGGATCAATCAACTCCTGACAATTTTCAAGTAGATGAATTTCCATTCCCTTCAAGCGCACGACCGGCGGATGACCTATCTTCCATGCAGCTACGGCGTACTTCCTGACTGCCCATCGTCCGGCTAATGTCAGGGCTAAAAGCTGTGAAATTGCTTCTGGCTCAATCGCCGAAGTCAGGCCGCGAACTAAATCTAACAGTGCTCGAAGTTCCTGCACTTTTTGATCGAGGTCTTGATTTAAAAGTTGGGCTTCGGCGTGAGCGCGCGCATTTTCAATACCGCTGGCAGCAATGCCTAAAAGTGCCTTGAGGAATTCAATATCTTCGTCATCAAGCTGACGATTCGCGGGACGGGCGATGCCAAGATAACCGATTGGAACTGCCTCATCTCCTATCGGTAAGATCAGATCAATGCCGACTGCGTGTGCATCGTTAATGTCAAAAATTTCTCCCGTTTTCAGTTTGGGCAAACCGCGTACTAAGGCAAAGCGAATGTCACTTTCGCTTTCGACGGCGATGAAGCCTTTGCCTACGACAAGGCGTCCCATGACTGTGCGCAACAGATGTTTAAGCAAAGCATCAAGGTCTAGGGAAGCGTGTAGTAGTTGCGCTGATTCTAAAAGAGCTTCTAAATTCGATGCATCCAATGGTTGAGACATAAAACATTATGAGAGAAGTGAACGCTGCCAAATCCGCCGCAAAAAAAATGCAAAAGTTTCGACAATCGAGATAAAAAACTGCTAACAACAAAAACTATAATTACAGACTGTGAATATGATAATGGCTGCCCATTTTTTGCAAATAAAAAAGCCTTTAGCTCCTGTTCTGAATAGCCTTGAATTTTTTGGTAGATGTCTAAGTCGGATTGATCGGATGCGTACCCCGCGTACCCTAGAAAAAGGCTCAAAACGAAAACTACAATGAGTCGTGAAATCACAGCTTGAAATAATTTATTTCGAGTTATGGATTCATCGTTCATCGTTCCGCCTTCATCATTTCTTGATTCTCTTAATCATTCGGAGTTCGTTTTTTTGCCCCGGAATAATTTCGTATTGAACTTCATCCATCAGCGTCTTGATGAGCCGCATCCCCAGTCCACCGGATTTTCTTTTTTCGATGAGCTTTTCTAGATCTTCTTGCAGGATTTGCGTCGGATCGAATCCGATCCCAGTGTCGACGATTTGAAAGGTAATTTTTTCTTCATCCACATTAGCGCGGACAATCACTTCCTGACTTTTGTCGTTGCCGTACGCGTGTTCGATCACGTTGGCGCAGGCTTCATCTACGGCGAGTTCAATTTTGGAGATGTCCATTTCAGACATACCGGCTTGCAGTCCGACTTTGGTGACGAACTCACGGATTAAGGAAAGATTTTCGGTGGACGATTGAACCCTGAGTGTGAAGGAGCTTTCGGTTCCAGCCATGACTGACCTCCTAAGCAGATTGCGCAGTGGCATAGCCCGCCAGCGCAGTGTCAATGTCGTCGGTCATCTCAAACAAATCAGGGAAGCCGAGTATCTCAAATGTATGACGAACTTTCGGAGCAAGTCCGCAAATTTTCAGATCGCCGCTTTGTTCACGAATTTCTTCGATATAGCTCATAAACACGCCGAGTCCCGCAGAAGCGATGTACGACAATTGCGAACAATCCACAATCATCTTCACTCTTCCCGCATCGAATTCGGTTTGAATCGCGGTATCGAATTGCGGCGCGGTGTGGGCGTCTACATAACCTTCCAGCGCAATGATGGAAATTCCGTTTTTATGACTGGTCGTAACATTGAAAGGGTTAGGCACTAATGAATCCTCCTTGATAATCGCCGTAATGTTAGCATAATCAGCAGTACAGGCAATTGTGAATAAAAATCGGAAGGCGAAACTTCATCGTAACCAAAACGGAAGACAATGGCAAAGCAAACCAAATTGATTCTCGGCAGCATCCTCTTTGTTTTCCTATTTATTAATATTGCAACGGGAATGCTTTCGTCTTTTCGCCAATTGAGCAATTGGAGCAGTTGCGGTCTCGATACCATCAACAAAGGCAATGGATGGATAATTACCGATGTTACTAAAGATGGACAATCGCCCATCCTCCACATTGATGATGAAGTTTTGGCAGTGAGAGGTTTGCCTTCAAACATTAAGGTAAAAAATCTTTCTAATAGCTTTCCGATTCCAGCCGGAAGCCAACTCAATTTAATCGTCCGTTGTCAGGGGGTGATTCATGAAGTTCCTGTCCAGACCTTCGGAGCCACACTAAAAGATTGGCTGAAAGAAATTGGCAGCTTCCTGATGATGAGCAGTTTTTTGCTCACTGGATTACTGATTCTATTGGTCAAAGCTGACGATCAGCAGGCGTGGCTGCTCTCATTGATGCTGGGGACGTTTTCAGGTTTATTGAATTTCGAACTTAATAATGTCCCACTCCTATTATTTTGGACGGCTTTGTTAACACGGGCTATCAGCTTTTTATTTCTTCCACTCTTTGTCCATTTTTTCTTGGTCTTTCCGCGTCCCTCATCAATTTTAAAACGCAGACCTGGAATTTTGTATTTTGTTTATGGTTCATTTTTATTCTTCAGCCTCCCGTATTTTCTTTTACAGCGGATAAGGAGTCAGGGAGTCGTCGCTTTTGAAAATAATGAATGGCTCAGCCTGCTTCAACGATTCGCCAGGATACCCGCAAATGCTCTGCTGATTGTTTTTTTGATCACGGGCATTGTCACGTTATTAATTAATTATCGAAAATCCGAAAGTGAAGATCGGCGTAAACTTCATCTCGTAGTGGTTGGTTGCAGTGCAGGTTTTTTCAATTTACTCCTCATCGTACTTTCAGAATTTTTTGGCTTTAACAAAACCCATTCTCAGGTTCATGAGTGGGGATTCTTCATACTCACGTTCACTCTACCTTTGATTCCAATTTCATTCGCCTACGCCATCATCAAACATCAGGTCATTCCCATCAGCCTGATTATCCGGCGCGGAATGCGCTACATACTGGTTTCGCGTGGCTCCTACTTATTAGAAATCGGGGTTTTCTTTATCGTCATTACCGCTTTTCTGACTTTGTTTTTTCGCTGGTTATTTTCAACTTTCCAACCAAGAAGCATGGAAACATTAGGGATCACGATTGGAACAATTTCGGCTACCGTAGGAATAATATTTTGGAACCTGACCAGATTTCTTCATACCAAATATCTTGCTCCGATCATTGATCGAAAATTTTTCCGGCAATCCTACGATTCACAACAAATTATTTCAGAGTTGGTTGAATCCTTACGGACAACTACGGATCAAGAACATTTGTTGTCGCAAATTGCGACGAAAATTCGCTCCGCTTTGCAGACAGAATCCGTAGCAATTTTATTGAAAAATTATTCTGGCGATTATTCCACCGCGTATTACTGCGAATACAATCCGGTGGATGGCGGCACCATTCGCAGCAAAAATAATTTTCGACTGCCTGCGACTTCTGAAATTGTTTCTCGCCTGCACGGTACGCGAGAGCCTGTCATCATTGACGATGAAGCATTTCCTGAAAATGAAATCAAGCAACTTCAACAAATTAAATCTGAATTATTATTGCCGCTTTCCAGCCAAACAGAATTATTAGGAATCGTTTCGCTCGGTTCACGACTAGGCGATTTGCCCTTCTCCACTGAAGACAAAGAATTGCTGATGAGTGTCGCAGGACCGGGAACTTTCGCGCTTGAAAATGCGCAACTACTAGGACGCATGGTTGAAGAAGCTCGCCGCCGCGAAGTGATCGAAGCGGAAAACGAATCCCGCGCCAAGGAATTAGAAGAAGCCCGTCAATTACAGCTTTCGATGTTGCCCAAGTCCGTCCCCCAACTGCCGCATCTCGAAATTGCGGTGTATATGAAAACGGCGACGGAAGTGGGAGGCGACTATTACGACTTTCATCTGTCGAGCGATGGCATGCTCACCATTGCCGTAGGCGACGCCACTGGTCACGGACTCAAAGCAGGTACAGTCGTCACGGCGATGAAGAGCCTGTTTTATACACACGCCCTCAACGACGAACTCTTACCCGTACTTGCACAATCGTCGCACGCGCTCAAGTCTATGAATTTGCGTTCGTTGTTTATGGCACTGACGCTGGTCAAATTCAAAGACCACGAATTACGCATCGCTTCGGCAGGCATGCCGCCTGCTCTGATTTATCACGCCGCCACTCAAACGGTAGAAGAAATCCAAATGAAAACGATGCCACTCGGAAGCTTCCGTAATTATCCTTACCGCGAAGAATCCATGTTCCTACAATCCGGTGATGTCGTGATGTTAATGAGCGATGGATTCCCCGAACGCTTCAATGCAGCAGGCGAAATACTTGGCTTCGACAAAGGAGCAGGCATTTTGCAATTGGCGCACAGCCTGACCGCTACCCAAATCGTCGCGCAGTTTATTCAAGCCGAAGAGCAATGGGCACAGGGCTTCGCGCAAAACGATGATGTCACGTTTGTCGTACTAAAAGTAAAGTACTGAGGCTTTGACGATATGCAAAAAAAGCGGCGATTTATCATGGGCGGGCTGTTCTTTGCGCTGATGTTTTTCTATCACGGCGTGAATTTTTATTTTCAGCTCGTCGAAGTCGGCAGTTATACAGGCTGGCGCGGATACTCCAACGATGGTCGCCATTTTTATACGACGACTCCTGATCCAAATGGACCGACTTCGCAAGCGCAAAAAGGCGACGAACTCATTGCCATCAACGATACGCATCCGGCGGACGATTGGAGTTTAGTTGAATTTGCAGATCGTGCGCCTGCTGGTACGCCATTTTCAATGACGTTTCAGCGCGATGGACAGACTTATACCATTCTCAATCGTACGATTCCTTATCCCCCTGGCAAGAATCCATACCAAAATACCGAACGTCTGATCTATTGTCTGATCTGGCTGCTCTTTCTGGTCACAGGTGCGGCACTTATTTTTCTCAAAGCCGAACTCAGGCAAGCCTGGTTACTGGCACTGATGTTGGGAGCATTTACCGGTATCATGACAGATACCTATCCCTACTCTGCGTTAGGTCAGACCGTCGTATGGATTGTCGCGCTCGCCAAAATTGCAGCGTTTTGGTTCTTTCCATTTTTTGCTCTGTTTTATCTCAACTTTCCCGAACGCTCGAAACTTTTGTTGAAGTGGCCACATCTTGAAACGATAATATTCGTTGCATATTATTTGCTGCTGCTGCCTTTCATTTTGGGTACACGGCTGCCTATCCAGTTACGCTCAATATACTTCAAATTGCCACTGATGGATTTGTATCGTGCGCTTGATAGCAAAATTGGGTTTTCCAATTGGGTGGTGGCATTTTTTCTTATCATTGGTTTGTTCTTTATTGGCTACAACTATTGGCAATCTGACTTAACTGCGCGTCGCCGGATTCGTGTTGCCGTACTCGGCAGCACTCCAGGTTATTTGGGTTTACTATTATTGGTTTTTAGTAACTTCCCAATCTTCAATATTATTCCTGGTTGGAAAACCTTGATCGCATGGATACCGATGGGGCTTTACTTGGCCTTGCCGATGATTCCCCTCTCATTCGCCTACGCCATCATCAAACATCAAGTCATTCCCATCAGCCTGATTATTCGGCGCGGGATGCGGTACGTGCTGGTTTCACACGGTTCAGTTATATTGGAAATGGTGCTGTTTATTGGAGCCATGACAATTTTCCTGACTTCGTTTTTCCAATGGCTGTTTATGTCTTTTCCTCCGAAAGACATGCGCGCGTTTGGATTAACGGTTGGATTTGTCTCTGCCGTAGCGGGAATTATTTTCTGGAATCTTACTCGCCGCTTACACGTAAAATATCTCGCACCTGTCATTGATCGAAAGTTCTTCCGGCAATCCTACGATTCACAACAAATTATTTCTGAACTGGTGGAATCGCTGCGAACAACCACCAATCAAGAAGACCTGCTGGCGCAAATTGCCACCAAAATCCGCTCAGCTTTGCAGACAGAATCTGTAGCAATTTTGTTGCTCGGCGCGGCTTCGGAAGATTACGTCAGTGTTTATTATTGCGAATACAATCCTGTTGATGGCGGTAACATTCACTGCGAAAATAATTTCAGATTGCCTGTCAAATCCAATATTGTTTCGCTCCTTCATAACTCCAGAGAGCCTGTTAACATTGACGAAGTATCGCTTCCAGACGATGAAATCTCCCTACTTCGACAAATCAAATCGGAGCTTCTATTGCCGCTTTCCAGCCAAACAGAATTATTGGGAATCGTCTCTCTCGGTTCACGATTAGGAGATTTACCGTTCTCCACCGAAGACAAAGAATTGCTGATGAGTGTCGCAGGTCCGGGAACATTCGCACTCGAAAATGCACTCCTATTAGAACGAATGATTGAAGAAGCTCGCCGCCGCGAAGAAATCGAAATGGAAAACGAAGCGCGCGCCAAAGAATTGGAAGAGGCACGACAAATCCAGCTTTCGATGTTGCCGCGCAGTGTCCCAAACAATCCCAACTACGACATCGCGGCGTACATGAAAACTGCCACCGAAGTCGGTGGTGATTATTACGATTTTCATGTCAACGCAGAAGGCGTGTTGACGGTGATGGTGGGTGACGCTACCGGACATGGATTGAAAGCCGGAACCATCGTCACCGCGACAAAAAGCCTCTTCAATAATCTCGCGGGAATGCCTGACATTCCCGAAATTTTTCGGCAATCTTCGAACGCACTCAAGATGATGAATTTGCGTTCGCTCTATATGGCGATGACGATGGCGAAGCTCAATGGATACGAGCTAACGGTGAGCCTCGCAGGAATGCCCGCAGTATTGATTTATCGCGCTGCAACGAACACCGTCGAAGAAATTGCGCTGCGAGGAATGCCGCTTGGAAGCATCAAAAATTACGTGTATAAGCAACAAACAACGACGCTGGAAATTGGTGATATTGTGGTGATGCTGAGCGATGGATTTCCCGAACGCTTTAACCCATCGGGAGAAATTTTAGGCTTTGAAAAAGCGGGGGAAATTTTAGCAAACTCCGGTTCACTTTCCGCGCAACAACTCATCAATTCATTTGTCAAAATCGGAGATGAATGGGGCGATACAAAAGCGCAGGATGATGATGTAACTTTTGTCGTTCTGAAAATTATCAAACCGATTATGAATTAATTATCCACGAAGGACACGAAGGGGCACGAAGTTTTTTTTCAGAACTGAATACATTTTAAACTGAACTTTAGAATATTGAGTTTTCCCTCTTGTGCTTTCTTAGTGTTCCTTCGTGTCCTTCGTGGATGATTTCTGTTTCTCAAACTATGAAAAATCAATCATTAAGAACAACCGTTATCGGCAGCTACCCCTTCCCCGGATGGTTGGAATTTGCTGTCCAAAATTTAGAACAATTCGGCTCTGAAGATCGCAAGGAATTGCAGGATGATGCCGTCATTACTGCCGTTCACGATCAGCTCTCTGCCGGATTAGATGTCATCACCGACGGCGAACAAACGCGCCTGGATTTCAATTTATCCTTCTACGGATTTCTCGAAGGCATCGAACTCGAACCCGCACAGCCCAGACGATTCGGCCCTCCCGCGCACGATCAACGCGGCAAACATAAAATCATCGGCGAACTCAAAGCTCCTCGCGGACTCGGCGTCGTCGAAGAATTCCAGCGGCTGAAGAAGTTCGCAGGGATTAGTTCGCAGTTCGCAGAAGATAGTTCGCAGCACTTCGCAATCCACACTCCCCAATCCGCACTCAAAGCTTCCGTTCCCGGCCCTTACACACTCAGCGGGCGGCTTCTGCCAAATGGAAATTATCAGGATCGCTTCGCCATCACTGAAGCTTTGCTGCCCATCGTACGCAAAGAATTAGAAGATTTAGTCGCAGCCGGATGCACCGAAATCGCAGTTGATGAACCTTCGATGAGCTGTTACGCGCACCGCGAAGACCCGTACCATTTCGTAGACATTTTCAATCGCACTATCGAACCCGTAGTCGGAAAATCTCGTCTGTCTACGCATGCGTGTTTCGGCAATTACAAAGGACGCGCCGTGGGGCTTCGTTCGTACAAACCAATGTATCCCGCGTTCCTCGACATCAAGGTTGACGAGATGCATTTGGAGATGGCCAGCCGCGAATTTTCCGAACTGGAAATCATTCAAACCATCTCTAAAAAGATGGATGTCGCTGTTGGGATTATTGACGTAAAAAGTTACTACATCGAAACCGTAGATGAAGTCGCCCGCCGCGTCCGTGAATGCTTAAAATATGCCCCCGCAGATCGTTTAGCATTCGCGCCAGATTGCGGATTAAGCCAGACCGCGCGATGGGCAGCGCGGCAAAAACTTAACAACATGGTCGCAGGAGTTAAGAAAGTGAGGGCTGAATTATGAAGACATTTTCTGTTGTAATTGTGATTTATTTCCTTCTAAGTTTTTCAGGAATTGCGCAAACTGAAGAGATTATTGCGCTGCAAAAACAGCTCATCGAAATGGGCAAAGACGATCAAAAACATCGCCCAGCGATCAATGATTTAGACGACAAAATCGCGAGCGCAACCGGCGAAGAAAAAGAGAAACTTTTAGCACGTTCGAATGTGCTACAAAAAGAACAAGACGACATTGATAAAAAATTGATGCAGCAACTTGAAGCCATTATTACCAAACACGGCTGGCCTACGATTAGTTTGGTAGGTAAAGACGCCAGCTTTTATGCTTTTTTAGTCCTGCAACATGCTGATCCCAGCTATCAGAAAAAATATTTACCATTGCTAAAAGAAGCAGCGGCAAAAAATGATGCTAACAAAAGCAACATCGCTACGCTCTAAGATCGCATTCTCGTTCGCGATGGCAAAAAACAAATTTATGGTTCGCAACTTCGCTTTAATGAGCAAACAAAAAAGCTGGAATTATTTCCTATTGAAGACGAAGAGAATGTAGACGCTCGCCGCGCCAGTGTTGGATTGCAACCACTGCAAGAATACATGATGAAATCTTTCAAGCTCGAATACACGCCGCCGAAAAAGAAGGAATAACGCTCAACGTTTTTTCGCCGCACCAACATTTTCGTACCATTTCAAATTCATCGTCGCCGAACCGATGCACGCGACATCAATTTTTCCATCGCCATTCAAATCCGTTATGGCACACGCCGCAGCCGCTATCCCGCCATTATCCAAAATTTGTTTTACCCATTTTTTGCTGCTTTTATCGAACGAATAAATGTTTACGCTGCGACCTTCGCCGCGATAGCCGGCGATAATTTCATCGCGTCCGTCGCCGTTAAAATCCGCCGTGAGCAACGTATGCCCGTCCAACAATTTGTCATCAATTACCTCACGTTCCCAATCGTTTTTTCCGAAGCGATAGACCGCGACCTGATTGCCGTGCCACGGCTCAATCGTACTCAGAAATCTTTCCTTTCCTAACATTCCAACCGCAATTTCACTGGCTCCACCTTTCGGCCACGGAGCCGGATCGCCCCTGACTAATTTATTGCGCAGCCACTTCCCTTCTTTGCCGTACCGAAATAAATCAACACCGACAAAGCTCGCAGTCAAAATATCCTCGCGCCCGTCAGCATCAATATCCATAACGCAGACGCCGTGCAAGACGCCTTCCAGCGCGCTCGTAATCACTTCGCGCTTCCAACCATCGGAGCGATAAAACACCAGCGGTACATTGCCCTTGTATTCAGGCGGCGCAACATTCGCACCCGCGAGCGGAGCGTTCACCAACACTTTTTTTCCGTTGCCATCAATGCTTGCCCAGCGCAAACGATGCGACGTAGACAGCCGATCAATTTCCGTCGCTTCCCATAATTCTTTTGGATCGCCCTTATGTTTCAGAATCGAAACAATCCCAATACTCTGTTTCGGATCGTTCGCGAATTCCTGCGCCAAAGCGATTTCAGGAATGCCATCACCGTCCGCGTCGTACGCCGCACAATTAATCATTCGCGAAGCATTGTTAATGATGACGTGGCGCGTCCAGCCCGGATTTTCAAACCAGACAAGTTCTTTCATCCCGCTCGCAAGAGCAATAATATCAGGCTTCTGATCGCGGTTGAGATCAGCTATCACGACCTGATAGCCTCCACGCAAATCCGTCGCCAGCGTATGTTCCTGAAACTTTAATTGCGCCTGCGCAGCGCCTCCGCGACAAATCACCAACAACGCAAAAAGTATTCCAAGTTCGATCCATCGAATCATTTTCATAATCAAGTCTCAATAAATATTTTGAAGTACAGCTTTCGTCTGTAGCGATTCTGAAGGCAAAAAATTATCTACGCGCCAAATCGTAATCGAACAACTTGCTTTAATTGCAACGAACCGTGAAACAAGCGTAGAATCCTATCCATCATCAAATCAAAATTTCAGTGAACTAACAATTCAAAGGAAAAATATATGCGTCAATGGATCACCGTCACAATCGCTGTTTTTACTTTCTCCACATTAGCCCTTGCACAATCCGACCCTAAGGCGGAACAAATTATGCAACAGGCTCGTGCGGCAATTTGTAACGAAGCGCAAGCCAAATCATTAAAAACTCTTTCAGTCGCCATGACGATTCATCGGACGATTGGCGAAACACATCTGGAGCGCGATATTGATTATGACATCACGCTTCCCGACACCTTTCGCCGTCATGAAAGCCAGCAACCTTTTACGACCGTGACCGCTATGCAGGATGATAGCTATCAGACTTACTACGTTCCAAACCCTGCCGCGCGCGCCGCAGACGTGTTGCGTGAAAACAGCAACGACCCACATGCAATAACTCGTCGTCGCGCCGATTTCACGCGTGTTCTCTTGGGATTATTATTAATTAGTCCTTCCTCGGAACCCGTTGAATACACCTACGCGGGCGAATTCAAAGAGCTGGACGTGTTAGCTGATATGATTGATGTCACCGGAAAAGATGGCTTCAAAGCGCGTTTGTATCTTGACCGGAAAACAAAAACTTTATTAATGCTGACGTATCAATCAAAGCAGCTCTCACACGCCGTTCGCGCTCTTGCGCGTCAAATCAGTAGCCAGCCCAAGACAGTCGTGCCACCCGATAATAAGAAACTCTCAGAAATGCAGATTGCGCAACGTCAGGTAGCGCAATGGGCGGAAGTAGAACAGCGGCGTAAAATGTTTGAAGAGGCGCTGGCGCAGGCTCCCGAAGTCGAGTACCGCTGGGAATTCAGTGATTACAAAAACATCAAAGGAATAAATTTTCCCTATCGCGTAGTCAAAATGGAAGCCAATCACGAATACGAAGAATGGGACATTAACGCATTCAGAATCAATCCGAAACTACAGGTTGCGAAGGTGAAGTAACCAACTTATCAAACTCAATTAGAAATGAATTTTGACCTCATAGATATTGGCGTAAATCTCTGCCACAGATCTTTTCATCACGACCGTCAGGAAGTTATAAACCGCGCCATCGCCGCTGGTGTCAGTACGATGATCGTCACTGGCACCAGCATCAAGAGCAGTATTGACGGGCTAAAACTCGCGCAGGCAAATCCCGGCGTACTGTTTTCAACCGCCGGAGTTCATCCGCACGATGCAAAAAATTGTAACGACCAAACGATCAATTCTCTGCGTACGCTCGCTGCCAACCAAGAAGTCGTAGCCATCGGCGAATGTGGTCTGGATTTCAATCGCGATTTCTCTCCGCGCCCCGTGCAGGAAAAATGGTTTGAAGCACAAATCCAGCTCGCGTGTGAATTAAAATTGCCGTTGTTCCTGCACGAACGCGAAGCCCATCAACGCTTCACCGAAATTCTCACCGCTCATCAAAACCAAATTGACGAAGTCGTAGTCCATTGCTTCACCGGCACAAAAGAAGAAGCGAAAAAATATTTAGACCTTGGATATTGTATCGGAATTACCGGCTGGATTTGCGACGAACGACGCGGCAAACATTTGCAGGAAATCATAAAATTCATCCCGTTAGATCGGCTGATGCTGGAAACGGACGCTCCATTTTTGACGCCGCGTGATTTAGCTGTGAAGCCAAAAGACGGCAGAAACGAACCTGCATTTTTACCTCACGTAGCGGAAACAGTTGCGAGGATTTTGAATAAGTCATTCGAGGATGTCGCACAAGAAACGACTGAGACGGCTTGCTGGTTTTTCAATATCAATGAATGATATAGCGATTTTTAGACTGAAAAGTAGCTCCTATTTAAGCTTTTTTCGCCTTATAGCGAATGCTGTCTCACTCTTCTCTGCTTTGAAAATTTTGACGGATGGGTAATTCTCTTGGCAAATTTTTATTATTTTTTGAATATTTGAACTTTCCATTTCGCAACCAAGAATAATCTCTTTTACACAGTCCTTAGGGAATTTAAATAGACATATTTTATTATTACCTTTAATTTTAGTTTCATCAGCAAACTCAACTTTTGCTATTGATCTCATCTCTTTTTCATATTTCCAGTCAGGGTGTTTAGTAAGGTGAATTGCGCTCATTAACTCCAATTTCTCACTTTCGTTCATTTGCGTAGGAAGTAGCATTACAGGTCGTAATTTTAAGTAACGAACTTCCTTTAATGCAGTTTTACCTGGCTCTGCTGCAAAAAAATCGTCATCTCTATCAAACCCTAAAACAAACCCTTTATGAGAATCACCGTAATGAGACCACATTAGAAGATTGTTCCACTTTTTAGAAAGGCTCAGAATTCCAACTCTTTCCCGAAAAGTAACCATAAATTCGTCTAGTGTTGAGTCTACTGTACTTTGAGCGTGATTTTTCCAATGATCTCTTACCTGTGTCATACACGGAAAACATTCAAACGGATCATTCAAAGCAGATGGCTGTGTAAAACGAATTTTCATTTCTTCGAGAACTTTACTTATAATTATTTCATCTGGTCTTATATATTTGTAAACAATCATAGGCTTAGTGATAAATTCAGATTTTAAATTTCGAATCTATTGAATACTTTATTTCCCCATAAATTTCGGCACCCGCTTCTCATGAAAAGCCGCCGTTCCTTCTTTCACATCATCACAATAATTCGACACCAGCGTAGCCATCGCCGCATCTTCGAGCGCATTTTCTAAATCCATTTTTTGCTGCTTGTACATCATTCGTTTGGTCAATCGAATCGCTATCGGCGGGCCTGCGGCTAATTTTTCAGCCCACGTATTCGTAGTCGTCATCAGCTCTGCGTCGGGGACAACTTCCGTGACCAAGCCTAATTCTTTGGCTTGGTGTGCGGGGTAGACTTCGGAAAACAGTGACATCTTCAGCGCATTTTCCAGTCCCATAAATTGCGGGAAAAGATATGCGCCACCTTCATCGGGGATGAGCGCGAATCTCAAACTGGTGTCGCCGAGTTTGGCGCTTTCGGCGGCGATGCGAAAATCGCAGCAGAGTGCCAGCGTTAAGCCACCCGCTACGGCTGCGCCATTTACGGCGGCAATGGTAGGCTTATCAAAGCGGCGCAGCATCGTCACGAGCTGATGCATGTTCTCGCGCATTTCCAGCATAGATTCCATTCGATGTCCGCGATAACGCGTCGGGTATTGAAAGTCGGCGCTGATGTCGCCACCACTGCAAAATCCACGTCCTGCGCCGGTCAGAATGACTACGCGGACTTCGTTGTCATCGCGGGCATCGGCAAAGGCGGAGATCAATTCATGCACCATCACTTCGGAATACGCGTTGCGTTTTTCCGGGCGATTCAGCGTGATCGTAGCGATGTGATTTTCTTTGGTGTAGATGATTTGTTGGAAATTCATTTAAGCAACCTCACTAAAAGAAACTAGACAGGATTTACAGGATTAACAAGATGTCAAAAAGAAAACTATCCTGTAAATCTTGTTAATCCTGTCTAGCAATTTGTATTCTATCTCCCCGTAAAATTCGGCTGTCGTTTTTCCAGAAAAGCCTGCACGCCTTCTTTGTGATCTTCGGTCTGCCCGCAGCGCAAATGCGTCTCGGCTTCGCGGTCAAGCACCGTACGAAAATCTGCGGTTTGCGCGAAATTTATATTGGCTTTCATATAGCGATAGCTCGTCAGCGGGCCGTGCGCGATGCGTCCTGCGATTTCATTGACGTGGGTAGTCAATTCGTCGTGAACGACTACACGATTGAGGAGGCCGAGCCGCAGCGCTTCGTGAGCGTCAATGATGTCGGCGAGGAAAAACATTTCTTTGGCTTTCGCTGCGCCGACGTATCGCGCCAGCGTCCACGAGGTGCCGAAGTCTCCGCCAAAACCGATCTTCGCGTACGCCGTACCAAATTTTGCCTGCGCCGATGCAATGCGCAAATCACACGACAAACAAATCCCTAAACCTGCTCCCATCGCAAATCCGTTCACGGCGGCGATAGTGATTTTGGGGCTGTTGTAAAGCAGCCATGACAATTCCTGCGCCTGCCGCAAGCCATCAATTTGTTGTTCCAAGGGTTCAGGTTCGACATTCGCTTTTGCCATGTTTCCGACATCTCCGCCAGCACAAAAAGCGCGACCGGAGCCGGTGATAACAATGGCTCCGATGTCAGGGTCGCGGCTCCAGAGCTTGACGAGATCAGTCGCCTGCCCAATTAATTCGCGGCTCAGCGCGTTCAATTTGTCAGGACGATTGAGAGTCATCGTAGCGACTTTGTTTTCGATGTGAGTGAGTACGACCTGATCGGACATGATTTTTTCCTCGTGGTAGGGGGCAAGCTATCTTCGCCCTTCGTTTTTTTGGTGAAAGTTTTTGTCAGTACGTCCCGTAAAATAACGGAGCAAGCGAGCGGATGCAAATAATGCAGCGTAAAGACTGGAGCGCGAGCACGTGCAACGCCGCTCGCGTGACGTGGCGAGAGGATCATTTATTCTTCAGCAAATTTCCTCGCCACTACGTTTGCATCGCTGCACTCGCAAACGGCCAGCAGGATGCTGGCGCTCCCAGTAAGCAAGCGAGACGCTCGCGCTCCTGTCTTCATTTATTCGGATTGCGTGTATTTTCCAAACAAGGAATTTCGACAGACTTTCACTGTGCCATCGCGCCCCTCCAGAAAATGGATTTCACCACTTTCGATCCAACGATAAATCACGCGGGATGGAATATTAATAAGCGTTGCGGCGAGTTCCGGGCTGAGCCATTCGACCGGGCTGAGGCAAATTTTGCACAAGGCTTTGATTGATCCTGGAGCAGGCGTCATCACTACAATACGTTCAGTTTCAATAAAAATTTCAGTTCTCTTGCCCATAAAAATATTGGGGGTTCAGCGGGGCAGCTTTGATTATTTTTTTACACGTAAGGCTTAAGTCAAAACAAAGCCACTATCCACGAAGAACACGAAGGTCACGAAGAAGAGAGAAACCCCTCAACAAGCAGTCTATTCATCTCTCTTTCCTTCGTGTTCTTCGTGGATAAGGTATTTCATTTTTGATCCCTAGTTTCACAATTTTTTAGTCGCACCAGTAATAGTTACACCCGAGTCAGTTCCAGTGAAAAATGTTTCGTTGCCTTCGTTCACAATTACAAAACTTCCGTTGGAGCTGATGCCCAGCACAGGCAAATGCAATGTCACAACTCCAGTGCAATCGTCATTCACGATGTAGGTTCCTACGAATCCGCCTCTGAATGATTTGCCGCCTAAATTGACATTGTACGTTGCGTGCAAATTGCCGTGAGCATCAAACGTAATTGGCCCGGCAGCCGCGATCTCCGCACCCATGACGGTTCCGCTGTAGGAATACCCGTGCGTCCCCTTCATCGTGCGTGGTGAACAACGATTTTGCCGTTCTCGCTCCCGCTCGTTTGATGAAAATTGTTCGGTGCTTTGCGCCTGAACATTTTGGACAAATCCGTTAGTGTGACGACTCGTCAGCCACAAAGCGAAAAATCCGATCAGGGTGATGATGGTAATAACAAGTGAACGTTTCATATAGTTTCTCCTGCGTAGTCATGGTTAGAAATTCTTTTTCAAAGCTCCCCGCCTGTCCTAGGAGGGGAGCCTCGTGTGATAATTTTTTTCTTGCTTCTAAACTTACGTGAGGATACGGCGGAAGCTAATGAAAAATCTTTTGGGATGTTTGAGATTTTTCTGAGATTTTTCTCTGCAAATCTTCAAGAAAATTTTTCACTGAATTGCCAACTCGAAAACTCAGGTTATGACGCTTAAAAAATACTGCTGATTGACGTTTTCCTATGACTCAATGCTATTATTTACAACATCACATTATTCACGGAGGACTCGCATGAAAAACGCAGATAAGAATTCAAGACGCAGCTTTTTGAAAAAGGCTACGGCGGCTACTTCAGCCGCGATTATTACCAGCAAAACCCGCGCTGAAGCCAAACCGATTGACATCACACCAGTCGCAGAACCCGTCAAACAGGTGACGCCGAATGATCGCATTCGCATTGCCTTGATTGGCGCAGGTGGCCAAGGCACAGGCGATACGGCAGCGGCTTTAAAAGTGCCTGGCGTAGAGCTGGTCGCAGTCGCAGACATTTACGACGGTCGTCACACAGCGGCGAAAGAACGATTCGGCAATCACCTTTTCACGACGCGCGATCACCGCGAAGTTTTAGCGCGCAAAGATATTGACGCCGTCATCATCGCTACGCCGGATCACTGGCACGCGCCAATCGCGATGGAAGCGATGAAGGCGGGCAAAGATGTGTACTGCGAAAAACCGATGGTGCAACAATTGTGGGAAGGCTCCGACGTGATTAAGGCCTATAAAGAATCAGGTCGAATTATGCAGGTCGGCAGCCAGTACAGCTCCGGCATCATTTATCACAAAGCCAAAGAGCTGATTGAACAAGGCGTCATTGGAAAATTGAATTTAGTGGAATCCGCGATCATTCGTCGCAGCGCAGAATCCGCGTGGCAATACACGATTCCAACTGATGCGTCGCCCACGACGATTGACTGGGATCGCTTCATCGGACGCGCTCCGAAACATCCATTCGCACCGATTCGGCTTTTCCGTTGGCGCAATTATCGCGATTACGGCACCGGCATCGGCGGAGATCTATTCGTCCATTTGTTTACAGGAACACATTTGATTACGGGCGCAGTCGGCCCCTCAAAAGTTTTCTCAACGGGTGGAATTCGATACTGGAACGATGGACGCGATGTGCCCGATCAATTGCTGGGATTATTTGATTATGAAGCCTCAGATAAACATCCGGCGTTCACAGTGAATTTCAAAGTGAACTTCGCCGACGGCAGCGTCAACGGCTACGGCCCGACGACATTTAGATTTGTGGGTGATGGCGGCGTAATTGATTTGGCTGACGGAGTCAAAGTCATGCAACGCGACCAATCCAGTAACAATACAACCTTCCCGAACGGAGCCTTTCCGAAAGCGATGTTGGAAGAAATGCGCAAGGAATATCTGGCAAAAAATCCCAGGAACACCAACCCGCTACGCGAAGCTCCGGCAGACAAACATTTCGTGACAGCCAACAGTTACGACATGCATCAGGAGCATCTGAATAATTTCTTCGCAGGCGTCCGCGCACGTAAGCCGGTTTTCCAAGACCCGATATTTGGATTCAGAGCAGCCGCTCCGGCACTGCTCAGCAATGTCAGCTATTTTGAAAAACGCATTGCGGAATGGGATCCGGTAAATTTGGTGGAGAAAGGGAAAGTGGCGAAGAAGTAATTACAAGAGGAAACTACCATCAGGTGGTTTCCTCTTTAACCTCAAAGCTTATGGTCAGAGTAACTTTTGAAATGAATAATGACGATTCTTGGGCAATTAAGACTTCAAATCTTAAGAAGCTACGACTCGAAATTGGAGAAGATATTTTTGATTATTTTTGTTGCTGTTTTTTGCATTCTGATCGAATTACAAGTTTGATTAATTTTCTAAAGCTCTCTCAAGAGCAAATTGAGAATGCGCCAATCGCCGCCCAAAGAGATCGTTGGACAATTTTCTATTTTTTAATTGGCGAGATGAAAGAACTTGAGCGTGATCTCGGCAGATTGAGGGGGGAGCTAAGTAAGAATGGTATCTGGAATAAAATATCCTGGGAACAAAATTTAAAGAAATGGGAAGGCTGGGGGCAGCGCCCTGAAATCTCTCAGCTAAGAAATCAAAGTTCGTTCCACGTAAATAAAATCAGGATAAAAGATGGGATAAGTTCAATTCGCGGAAAAGAGGTCACTATAGTGCACGGGAAAGGTGGCTTCAATAACAATTTAATTTTCGAGGTAGCCCAAGATGCGCTTATTAGAGGATTGCAAATTAAGAATGAACCAAATGATCACAAACGCATTACTCCCGCCGATATACTTAAAGAGTTATACGACGAAGATAGAAAACTATTCAAAATATCGAATGGTATTCAGAGTGAGTTTTTGCGTGTTTTAAAAGCACGAGGACTAGAACCGATCAAAATTCGGATAAAAAAATAAAGAATTAATTTTGACACGCAAATTTTGCTCGTCTCTTTCAATGACCTTTATAAAATTTTTATTATCATTTTCTCATCTCACTCATCTTACTATGAAAAATATCAGCATTCGATAAATACCTGAAGAAGTTGAGAATTGTCCGATTCGCACTTCCTACTCGAATCATCATTGAATTTTCGTAGCCGTCCGCTGTATTCTTCCTCCGCTAGGAATTCGTTTGCGCTCGTTATGCGGCTTAAGATGTTCAGCAACAGAATTACTGCAACGCGGTACTTATCTATTTTTCAAATAACATTGCCATTCCGATTTTGGAAACACGAATGAACTTGGCTGCGTACAATTTAGCGGCTCAGCAAAAATCTTTGCTGAGTGATTGACTGGAGAAAAACTTATGAAAATCGGTCGTGTAGAAATTCGCCCCGGCGGCGTCATCTTAATTTTATTAGTCATGGCGGGACTCGTCTTTGCCGGATTAAAACAGCTCGGAATTTTTGATTCGCTGACGGCCAAGCTCAATCCTGACGCGGGTAGCAAAGGCTCCATCGTCCTCGAAGGTCGCGAAAAACTCGAAAATATTTCGGTGACAAATTTGCCTGCATCCGCTGTGAATGCTCCGGCGAAAACTTCGGATAATCCTGAAGTCGTCATTGGACTTTGGACGTGGCAAACGGAATCGGGAATCATTGACGCGGTGGGAGGCCCCGGAAAATCCGGCGATTATCCGAGCGCGTGTTTATGCCAAGCCGGAATTACCAATACAAAAATTGTTATCGAAAACGATACGTCAAAACAGGTCGAAGCCCTGTCAACAGGGGCGATGCATCTGGTTACGACTACCGGAGATCAAGCTGCGGTGGACATTGCCGGAGCCAATAAATTGCTGCGCGGCAACAAGGCCAAAGTCGTCTGGTCGAGCGGATATTCATTCGGCGAAGATTGTTTGATGGGGCCGGAATCCTGGAAGCGCGATCCGCAACTGGCGCGTGGTTCCGTCGTCGTGACTGCTGTGCCGTACTGCGATTGGAATGTCACTGTTAACTGGGCGGCGGATAATCAAATCCCTGTCAATCCTGATGAGCAGGTTTACGATCCTGAAGCGATCAATTTTGTGAACGCGACTGACCACATCGAAGCCGCGCAAAAATTTGCGACGAATGCCAAAGTCTCGCTCCGCAATCGCGCTTCGGGCAAGAACGATGAACATCAAATTGATGCCGTCGCGACGTGGACGCCGGGCGATGTCATGGCGGTCAAAGCTCGCTCTTCGGTGAACTATAAAAACAAATCTGAAAAAGTGCAGAAGATCGTTTCGACCAAAGAATACAGCTACATGATGCCGCACATTTTATTCGGCAACGAAGATTGGCTGAATAAACATCGCGATTACGTGAAGACGTTATTACGCTGCGTCGCACGATCCAATGAGAAGATTCAGAGCGATCCGAACTATTTTGCGAATCGCGTTTCAGCCCTGAATTCATTGGTCTTTAATATGGACGGGATGGGGCCATCTTTTTGGAATACTTATTTCAAAGGGCAAGTTGAAAACGGAGTCCCGCTCGGCGGTTCGCGTGTAAATAACATTGCTGAAGTCCGCCATTTGTTCGGACTTGATGGAAAAGAGCCTTTGGAACGTACCATCTTCGGCATTACGTACACTGATCACGGCAAACGCTTACAGAAAATTTTGCCGGATCGCCTGCCGACAATCACTCCGGTCAGCCAAGTCGTTGATCTCAGTTTCATCAAAGAAATCACTGACGAAAAAACAGGTGGTCAGGTTTATCAGGCGGCGTTTGAAGGCGGCCAAAATCAAGGCACCGTCGTGAAGGCGAATTATCAAATTTCCTTCGACAGCGGATCAGCCAAAATTAAGCCGTCGGAAATGGCTACGCTGCAAGAAATTCGAAGTCTCTTGATTCGTGCGAACGATACAAAAGTCGTCGTCGAAGGTCACACAGATAATGTGGGCGATGACGGTACGAATTTGCGGCTTTCAAAAGAACGCGCGCAGCAAGTTTGGCAATGGCTGAAAGCTTCTGATCCATCGCAGATCAACATCAATGAAAAGCGATTGGAAAATGTCGAAGGTTACGGTTCTTATCGCCCGCTTCCAGGTAATGGAAATAAGGATGACAAAGAAAAAGCGGCGAATCGCCGTGTCGTAATTGTTCTGCGTTAGGAATTTAACGCAAGGGGGCAAAGGGTCAAGGAGGCAAAGAAAATCTATGATTTATTTTTACTTTGCCCCTTTGTTCCCTTGTCCCTTTGCGTTGAGAATTTTTTAATTATGGAAACTACAGCGAAGCTTTCACCTAATAACTCAGACTCTTCATTCAGCGAAATCGTCCGCGTATATGGTGCCGTCGGAGCCTTGCCGCGGACGTATCTTATGATCGGATGGATTGCGATTTTTTTGCTGCTCTGGTTTTTTAATCCAATCAAAGCGATGCCGTACCCAAGTGAAGTACTCGCGGCATTTCAAAAAATGTGGAACGCGCCAGGCAGCTCAGGACTTGTGTACAATGTCTACGTCACACTCAAGTTAAATATTGTCGGGATTTTTATCTCGTCGATAATTTCGCTGATTATTGCTTATCTCAGCGTGATCCCGATTTTTCAGCCGTTCAATAAATTCGTGCAATGGCTGCGCTACATTCCGATTGTCGGATTCAATTTATTATTCTTAACTTTGTTTTCCATTGGATGGTCAATGAAAGTTGCGATGCTGACTGTGGGGATGTCGTTCTTTTTAGTGACGAGCATGACCAGTGTGATCGTTTCGATTCCGAAGTTGAAGTATGAACTCGCGAGAGTTTTGGGCTACAACGATTGGCATGTATTTTATAGCGTTGTCGTGCGTCCTACGCTTCCGGCGATGATTGATATGATTGCGCAAAATGCGGCAATGGGGTGGGTGATGATTACAGCGATTGAAACGTTCAATCGCACGGAAGGCGGTATCGGCAGCCAGATATATGCCTACACTTCGACGAACCAATTAGCCGAAGTGTATGCGTATTTATTCATCATCGGAGCCATCGCCATCATCGAAGACGGTTTGCTGGCGCTCATCAAGCGCGTGCTATTTCCATACAGCCTCATCGCAGAAAGGGCATAATGACTGACCAACATACTGGAACCGTAGCGGGGCCAATTTCTTCGGCGGAGCATCTGGAAACCTTGCTGAAGATCGAAAACATCAGCAAAGAATTTCCGATGAACGACGGTACGACTTTTGTGGCGCTGAAGGATTTCTCCCTCGAAATCCACAACATCAAAGAGAAACCCCAAATCATCAGTTTATTAGGCCCGTCTGGATCAGGCAAAACCACTGCACTCAGAATCATCGCGGGGCTTGATCGTCCAACCTCTGGCGATGTCCTGATTTCTAACGGCACCGATAAACAACTGCGCCACGTCCGCGTCGGCGATGTTGGCGTAGTCTTTCAGCGTTACCCTTTATTTGAAGACCTCAATGTCCTGCATAATTTGATTGATCCTGCTGTGCGTTCAGGAATGGACAAAGATGCCGCGAAAGAAAAAGCGTTGCGCTTTCTAGATAGTTTTGGCTTGGTCAAGCAGGGCCTTTCGTGGCCGATGCAGCTTTCCGGCGGTCAGCGTCAGCGCGTAGCGATCATGCAACAACTGATGCTCGATCGACATTTCATCATTTTGGATGAACCGTTTTCGGGTCTTGATCCCGTCAATATTTTGAATGTGATTAATCTGATTTCCAAGATTGCGCATCAGCATACGCTCAACACTTTTATTATTATCACGCACGATGTAACTTCGGCTTTAATCATTTCTGATCACATCTATTTGCTGGGTCGGGATCGCGACGCGAAAGATGAACCGAAGCAAGGCTCAAAAGTAATGAAGGAATATGATTTAATTGCGGAAGGATTGGCGTATCGTCAGGACATCGAAGACCTGCCGCGTTTTGCTGCAATTCGCAAAGAGATACGATTGGTTGAGTTTCCGAAATTGTAGATTTCCGAGGTAAGAATTTGCACGAATAAATCAGGCAGGATTTACAAGATTGACAAGATTTTTAAGATTAAGTAAATACGAGTCATCGTTAAAATCCTGTTTATCTTGTAAATCCTGTCAAAAACTCCCGAACGATTTGTGTGCATTCGCAGCTAAACGCCTCCTCTAATTTATGGCTAACGAAGAAATTAATTACACCAAAGAAGTGCTGTCGAGTAACAGCAACCTAATTTTTATTGGCGTCATGGTCTTCCTCATGCTCGTGGTAAATTTTTTCGGCTTTCTTCCTTTGTTGGTAGCCGGAGAAATCGCCGCACTTTTCATTGCACAAATGCCGCGTGTGCAAATGATCATCCGTTCGCGACTCAACAAAGATAAAAAAATTGAAATCGAAGACAACGAAAACACCATCGTCAATGCGTTACCCGCAAATTATCAACAGGACTTTTATTCAGTAAAAAAATTGTGCGAAGAAATAGAAAAACGTTCCAGCGAAGTCGGCAACGATGTGGGCGGCAAAGGCAACAGCATGATGTTTTCCAGTGTCGTCGAAAAGCTTTCAGCGTTCCGATATGACTACGCGCGAATGCTGCGCGCGCATCATCTGCTTTCCAATCGCAATTATCGCAACATCACCACCGGACTTGAACGCGAAATTAAATACGCCGACAGCGCGATTGAAAATGAGGAATCGCAACAGGTGAAAAATGCGCTGGCGCAGAACCTCCATATTTTGCGGCAACGCCTGGCACGAGTCAGCAAACTTGCCGAACTTGTGCGCTTACTCGAAGTTCGTTTGCAGGTCGTACGCAATTCATTAAATTTGATTCAGGACGAAGTCTACACCTTCACCAATGTCGCCGGAATTTCGAGTTTGGTAGACAATTTATTGACGAACCTAAGCATCAGCGATGAATTCCGTACCGCGTATGAAGATGTGTTGAATACGGAAGATTCCGCCTATGGATTGTCTTCACTGGAAGGCGCTGAACCAGCAGCAAACCCGGAAGAAAATGTTCCGCAACCGCGTCCGCGAGTGAGACAGTAACAATAATGATTGTAGGGTAAGTTCCAACCTGCCCGATTTCTGGCAGTGACGGGCAGGTTGGAACTTACCCTACAATCAAGGAAAAAAAGCCATGTCAAATCCTAACCAAAAACCAAAAACTACTGATGAAATTTTAAGCGAAATGCAAAGCTTGTCAGGCGCGGAGTCCAATGAAAAATCAGATTCAGGAGCCGGTGGCGCATTGAAATCCTTGCTCGGATTTTTTGTCAAAGTCACACCCGACGAAACCGAAATTCCGGCCGCGGCAAAAGCTTCAACTACGACGCCGCCTGCGCCGCGTCCACGTGTTAGTGAATTGGTTCCGCCTGAACCTGCACCAAAATTTACACCGGCTCCTTCTGCTTCGACTGCGGATTTAGCGAACAAACCTTTCGATGAAATTTATCGTGAAGCGGACTTGCCGATTTCTCCTTGCAGCGTAGATGAACTCGCAAATTTATTAAGCAATCCAACCATCGCCGTGCAACCGCTCAACATCAAAGTCGTCGCCGTCAGCCTGACGCTTTCATCAAAAGGATTGACTGTAGAAGCTCCTGTGACCGACGCTTTGCGCCGCGACAAAATTCTTGATGCTTATCAAGCGATGCTGGCTGACCGCGTCACTACGACTGAAGCCGCCAACGCGCAGCGCATCCAAAATATTTCCAAAGAAGTCGAAGAATATTTGAAAAATAAACAAGCTGAAATGGATGTGCTGAAAGCAGAGATCGCTTTGTCGAAAAAGCAGTCCGTAGAATTCTCGATCCGCCGCGAAGTCGAAGAAAAAAGGATGGCAGATTTAATCAGCCCGTTCCTCGAAGGCAAACCAAATCCTGTGACAGTCGCAAACGATCCAACCAAGCCAGCGCCTCCGACAGCTTAGTCAGTACCACCTGCGGTAGCGGGTGGCACACCTGTCGCATCACTCCCACCCGCTACCGCAGGTGGTACTGACCAGCATGCAACTCATCCAACCCATTCTAAAAAACGACGCTCTCCTCACTGACATCAAATCCGCCCTCTCGAAACCCGACGAATTGCATTTATGGTGGCTGGGACAATCAGGATTTTTGATTCAATGGCGCGGCAAGCATTTGCTGACCGATCCGTATCTATCGGAGTCTCTGACGAAAAAATATCTCACAACAGACAAGCCGCACACGCGGATGACGGAGTGCCCGATTGATCCCGCGAGGCTTGATTTTATTAATGTTGTGACGTCTTCGCACAATCATACCGATCATCTCGATCACGAAACATTGTGGTTGTTGATGAAGGCGAATCCTGATTTGCAAATGATAATCCCCAAAGCCAATCGCGCATTTGTGGCGGATCGTTTGAAGTGTGATCCGCAGTGGATGCTTGGCGTAAATGATGGAACGTCGGTGACTACGAATGGATTCACGTTTACCGGCTTAGCTTCCGCGCACGAAGAATTGGAGCAGGACGAAAAAGGAAATTTTCGCTGCCTCGGCTACATTATCACGTTTGATAAATGGACAATTTTTCATCCCGGCGATGCGATTCCGTACGATGGGATGGTGGAAAATTTATTGAACTATTCTGGTGGCAGGACGATTGATATTGCGTTAATGCCGATCAACGGCAGACTCCCCGAACGCCGCGTGACGGGAAATTTCTGGGGAAGAGAATCCGCCGCATTTGCGAAAGCGATTGGCGCAAAAGTAGTGGTTCCAATGCACCACGAAATGTTTACTTTTAATACGGAAACGCCGGAAGAATTTGTAGGGGAATGTGAGCGGTTGGGGCAGAATTATCGGGTGTTGCGATGCGGTGAACATTTGACTAATATTTCGTAATGTCCAGCTATGAATTTTTTTATAGTGAGATATGTCAATACTGTGGACACTTTTTGAGGCATAATTTCTTGTAAGTTGTTGATTCTACATAGTCGCACGAATTAAATGAAAGTCAGGTATCGGGGCTAACTTGC
>JAYTCQ010000371.1:0-18235 GCA_043736395.1 Blastocatellia bacterium
TTTAACGCCTGCCCGTTTGTTAGATGCCACCTGAGCCGTTCCCGTTTTTCCGCACACATAAAATCCGGGAATACTGGCTCCGCCACCTGTTCCACCTCCGAGATTAACCGCGCCATACATTCCGCGCTTCACGATATCGTGAATTTCGGGAGCCATCGGAACGGTAAAATAATTTGATTCTTTCCATTTCGTTTCGGGCTGAAACTTATCTTCACGGTCGGTTCCGGCTGTCGCACGGATAAAAAAATGCGGCGTATGCATATGACCGCCGTTGGCAAGAGCGCTTACATAGCGCATCAGTTGCGCAGGAGTCGATTTATTTTGTCCCTGTCCAAACGCTGAGGCTGCCATATCATACGAAGTCCATTGTTCGCCTTCTTTCAAGGTTGCCGTTAATTTATACTGTATTTTCTTTTTCTCTTCAGGAGATGTCGCGGCATCAATTTCTTTTTGAAGCTTTTTAGCAATAGCTTCTGCGATCATTTTTTTTGTTTTAGCAACAGGTTGAAGTCCAGGTCCTTCCTGCGGTAAATCAATCCCGGTTTTATGACCAAACTTGAAAATTTCAACCCATTTCGCAAATAATTCTTCGCCCATTTTGATGCCTAGACGATAGAAATATCCGTCCGCTGAAACAGTAATCGCACGCACAATATCGGGCATACCTTCGTGCGACATTGAATGCATCGTGTAGCTCCCAAGTTGAATGTCGCCATCCTGAACGCGCGAATCTTCAGGAGTAATTACATTTTCATTCAGTGCCGCAACCGTCGTCATCAGCTTCCAGGTTGAACCGGGAACGAAACCTCCCATAATCATCCGATTATAAAGGGGACGGTCTTCGTCCTTCCAGTATTCAGAAATTGTCTCTTTCCCTTCCGGAGTTTTAGAAAGCTGCGAGAAAATATTCGGATCATAAGTTGGACGGCTGACAAAAACGAGGATTTCGCCATTATTTGGATCCATTGCTCCGATCGCGCCACGTCCTGCCGCCATTCCATCCCCTTGCACTTCTGCAATTTTCTGAAGCTCTAAATCTAATGAAATATAAATATCACGACCCGGGATCGGTTCCGCTTCATCTACTGTCGCTTGAATGATTCCATGACTATCTACCAGTACTCGACGATAGCCATCCCGACCCGTCAGAATTTCGTTGTAATATTCTTCAAGACCCGCCTTGCCGATAATATTTCCATAATCAAAACCTTTTTCGGCACTGAATTTCCCACCCGGTGCCAGCAATTGCGCTCGACTGACTTCACCGACGTATCCAAGTGCATGAGCGGCCAGACTCCCATACGGGTAATAACGCTGAGGGGCCTTTTCAGCCCGTAATTCAGGATAATCAAATTTATGGGATTCAATCCAGGCAACTTCATTCGCTGAAGCTTCTTCCTTGATCACAATCGACTGCCAGCGAGGTTTTGATTTAGCGTCTTCTAAACGGTTTGTTAGCCAGGCGCGATCAATGTTGAGATTTTTAACCAAAAGCTCGATAACCTCAGGAAATTGTTCAGGCTTGATTTCTCGAGTGCCAAGTTTTCGTTCAAGAATTAAGTTGTAGGCATATTTACTATCAGCCAGCAATTTTCCGTTTCGGTCATAAATTCGACCACGTCGCGCCGAAACCGGTAAAGTGCGATACCGATTAGAATCAGCTTTTTCTATATAAATGTCAGCATTTTTAATCTGTAACCAGTACAGTCTTGCGCCAAGGATCACAATCACTGCGATCGCAAGAAAGCGGAGGATTTCCAAGCGTAACAGCATTTGCTGTTTACCTTCAATCGAATCCGCCGGGTTATTAGGAGCTGATCTCATATATGAAATTTTGTTATAAAAATAATCAGTATCGCCTTCTTCTTTTGGGTTTCATCCTCCAACGCGGATCATTATTTTTTACCATCCATTTACGACGGCGAGTCATTTTCCGTAATGCTTCTGCACGACGCATTTTAGCATGTTTTCCGAAATCAAAAATTTGATCCAGCGCGGCAAAAAGTATCAAGGAAACAAATAAATTTAGGGTGGGGCCAAGAATTAATTGCAAAGCTGCTTCGCGGGGCATCGCAACATCAACCGTGAACGTATAAATTGAAAGATTTAAAATCGAAGCAACAACAGCTGCCCCTGCCACGATTGCCGCCCGAATTAATAAGCCTTCTACTAAAAATGAATTTGAAGACCAAAAACCTATGTAAGCCGCAACCACATACGAAATACCGCTGACACCAGTGACCGGCACATTCGAACCCATATCATTCAAGATTCCTGCACAAGTTGCCGTGACCATCGCTACGACCGGATCGCGCATGAGGCTGACGTAAACGGTGATGAGCAGCAACCAATCAATGTATCCAAGCCAGGGGAAAAACTTCTTTAAAGTTACTTGCGCGAAAGTGGCAACAATTAAACAGAGAGCAATCACCCACCCGCGCGTTTTACTGGTTTTCTCAGTCTCCAATTTCTTTTTTCAGTGAACCACCAATCAAAGTGGCTACGACTCTCCAGGGTTGAGTGTTAGGGCTTTTCAGCCTGTTTTTTTCTTTGTATTTCATCGAGACGCTGTTGCTTTGCTTTATCTTGTTCGGCTTTTTCCTTATCGCGTTCAGCTTTATTCAGCTCTTCAATCTGAGCGCGAATTTTATCCTTAGCAACAATCATGACTCCAACCACATCGATTTTATCTAAAGCCGCAGAAGGCTCGATTGGCACGATGTCCGGTGATTTTTCGTTGGCATTTAAAGGTTCAACGACCCGCCCGATGATTAACCCACGCGGATACAATCCGTCCTGACCAGAAGTAACAATTAATTCGCCTATTTGAGGCTTTTCTCCGGTTCCGCCAACTAATTTCAATTCACATCTAAAATTACTCTTACCGTATGAATTGCTGGTTCCCTGGACAATTCCCATCACTCTAGATTCTGTGGCCTGACCAATTGCCGCACCGGCGGCGTGCCGCTCATCCGTTAAAAGTAAAATTCGGGAAGCTGTTGGCGCAACCGTTACAACACGTCCGACCAGTCCTTTTTCGGTGACTACCGGAAAGTCTTTTTCGATGCCGGAAGTTGAACCTTGATCAATTGTCACGGTTCGATACCACTGTGTCGCGTCACGTGCAATAACTTGTGCCTTCACCACATTGACAGCCGGATCAGGCTTCCAATTATCAATTTTAAGAATTTGCTCAGTGTTTTTCAATTGCTCTGACAGCTTGGCGAAGTCAGATTCAAGAGTAGCATTTTTTTCGAGCAGTACTTTATTTTCAGCCCGAGCATCTTTAAGAATAAGATAAGAATCTCTGATCCCACCGACACCCGAACCAGTCATCGCCAACAAACTTTGAAATGGCTGAAACAAAGTCATGAGCACCTGAGAACCAAAAGTCCTTCCTACTCGCCCTGGCATTGGATTAAGCAAAACTACGACCAAATGCGCGGCCAGAAGCATCACTAAGAGAAAAGGAGGATTGTTTTTTAGGCTAGCTCTAATATCCACAAAACAAGCAATACAAAACTAAAATTGATCCTACGATTGAAGTCGAAAAAAAAGTTTCAACTTCAATCGCGAGTTAACCGATTTAGGCTGGTAAAGTTGAACTATCCCAGCGCACACGACGTAATAAGTTAAAGTCGGAAAGCATGGTGCCGGCTCCGAGTACCACTGAAGACAATGGGTCTTCAGAACATGCGACCGGCAAACCGGTTTCCTGCATCAATCGCGCATCTAATTTTTTGAGCATCGCTCCACCGCCAGTTAAGACGATTCCACGATCGACAATATCTGCTGATAATTCAGGAGGCGTCCGTTCCAGCGCTACACGAACTGCATTTACGATGGTCGCGACTGAATCCGCCAGAGATTCACGGATTTCTTCATCCGTGACCACAATCGTTTTGGGGATTCCCTCAATCAAATTTCGTCCTTTAATTTCCATCGTCAGCTCTTCATCAAGTGGAGCTGCCGAGCCAAGTTCAATTTTGATGGCTTCAGCGGTGCGCTCACCAATCAACAAATTATATTTGCGCTTGATGTATTGGATAATCGCTTCATCCATTTCGTTGCCTGCGACGCGAACGGAACGCGAATACACAATTCCAGACAGTGAAATCACCGCGATGTCGGTGGTTCCACCGCCAATGTCCACGATCATATTTCCGTGCGGTTCAGTGATCGGCAGTCCGGCTCCGATGGCAGCAGCCATGGCTTCCTCAACGAGATAAACTTCCGCAGCTTTAGCTCGATAAGCACTATCTTCCACCGCGCGTCTTTCAACTTGCGTAATTTCTGAAGGAATTCCAATGACGATGCGGGGACTAACCCACTGCTTGCCATTGTGGGCTTTGCGAATAAAGTACTGAAGCATTTTTTCAGTGACTTCGAAATCAGCAATTACGCCGTCCTTCATCGGGCGAATTGCAACAATATTTCCGGGCGTTCGACCAAGCATTTCCTTGGCTTCTTTACCGACGGCTTCGACTTTATGGGTAAGTTTGTTGATGGCAACAATGGAAGGCTCAGAAACAACAATGCCCCTGCCACGGGCAAACACCAAAGTATTGGCTGTTCCTAAATCAATCGCGAGATCACTGGAAAATAAACTAAATATCGAACGAAGATTCATCTAACGTTTTCAAGACCGTCCGGGGTGGTGCAGTTGATTAGAATTCACTTTTCCCTTTCGGCTCCGACTCCAAAAAAGGTTGTTATTATAAAAAATCAAGTGTAATGAATTGTGAGCCGGGATTTTCCGGCAGTAGGCTCGTGACAACCAATTCAAAACAATTTTGATTCGCGGTTAGTTTTTTGCAAGCTTTACATTATTCTTATTTGCAGCTTTTGCTTCATACATTGCCAGATCCGCTTTTTCCAATAAATCCGCTGACGAGTCAGCCGGATATTTTGGATAAGATGCGATTCCAAAACTTGCAGTCAGATGGAAGGTATGTTGACCACCTCCCTTGAACTCATACGTGGCAACTTTTTGTCTCACGCGCTCAGCGGTAATCAAAGCTCTTTCTGCTCCTGTGCTCGATAAGACCACCGTAAATTCGTCTCCACCATATCTTGTTACAACATCAGTATCTCGCACTGAATCTAACAATAATGTTGCCATTTCTTTTAAGGTCTCACTTCCAACTCGATGACCATATTTATCATTGACGCCTTTAAAACCATCCAGGTCAATAAAGATGACTGCGACTTCTCCGCCATAACGGCGAACGCGGCGAAATTCAGTTTCGAGATACTGTCTTAAGTAACGGCTGTTATGCAACTGCGTTAAATCGTCTTGCATATACAGGCGTTCCGCTCGGGCAAATTGCACAGCATTATTCAGCGCAGTTGCCGCCACGACGGAAAGTTGCTTAAGAGCTGATTGGTCTGATTCAGTAAAATCGGCCTGGTTAATAAATCTCGTAGCCTGACTGATTCCAATCACTTGATTGTCAACTTTTAAGGGGCAGCACATGACTGAACCAATATTAGCATCAGCCTGGTTTGATTCCCTTGACTCCGACTCTCCGGTTTCAAAAGCCTTGAGATCATCCGCCCCAAAAACAATTAATTCACCTTCTCGTAAAGCCTGCTGAACTAATCCTTTGCTTTCTGTTCTTAAAGTTAAAGAAGGAGGACGAGTCCGCACACCCTCCGCACCGATCAATTCCAATAATTTTTTATCGTCTGAAAGAACATAGAGTTGCCAATTATCTGCGGCAACCCAACTCCTGATCGTATCAAGAATTTCGGCAGCTACGCGCTGCTGATCCAACGAAGAGTGCATTCTGGTTGAGGCTTCAAGCAACCGTTCTAACTGTTGTCGCTGTTGTGCCTGCATCCATGAATCGCGCCGCTCTTCAGCATATCGCAAAAATTGCGGCAATTGAAGAGCTACCTGATCAATCTTGACATGTCCAAGATAGCCTGCCTGCTCCGAGGCGGCTTCAAGTTCACGATTTACGCTTTCAACTCCTACTCCCAGGTCACACGCACAAGAAATTAAAACCGCATTCGGAAATTTATTGTTAATGTCGGCACAAAAATCAGAAGAAAGAAACGGCTCCTTCGCTTCACAAATAATCAGGTCTAAGGTTGTTCCAGGTAAAAGGTCTGACGCGTAAGAAGTCTCAAATGGTAATTCCTGAAATCCCAGCGCCGGAATCGCAGCCCGCAACCGACGTTGCGTTTCAGCACTTCCAATCACGCCGATTTGCGAAGGAAACTGAAATTCTACTTTTGAAATTTGTTCGCTGTTCTTCATGTCATCTTCACTCAAAATCTAACAATTTGACGACCTGTATTTCCATCTTGATCTTCGGCTTCAACTAACACTTCTCGTGAACCGGAAGTTAAAGTGACGAGTGCTTTAAAATTCCCCTGACTATCACTTCTGGCAAGTGCCCCACCAACTTTGATCTTGACTCCTGCGTCACAATGACCTTCTAACATATAACTTCCACCACCCATGGAAGACTTATTGACAATTTTAATTTCAAGTTTTCCCTCAACCGCATTTTTTCCAATGACGATAAATTTATAGGGGTCGCTATAACTACCCTGCTCCTGCCCCTTATCGGCTCGCACACGCCAATAATAGGAACCTGCTTGTAAGTTATCAAAAGTCGCGGTTGGAACCCGCAGCCCGTCTCTGGTATTCAAAACCGTCGCGCCAAAGGTTGAAGACGTTGCTATCTCAATCGCATAATTACTCGCCTGTGGAATGGCGCTCCAATCAAAGCTAACTACTCCTTTTCCTCCCAATCTTAAGGTCTGTTGATTTTCTGGCGACTTTAAAGCAGGAATTTGTAATAAAGAAGTTTTGATAGCTTTTCCGGATTGTTCGACCTCTAACCTTTCATTAACCCGAGCCTGGAAGATTTGACCGGTTTCAGTTCGTACTTCAGCGTCGCCGCGTTCGACTTTAATATCTGCGAGATTACCAACTTCTCCAGTGGCAACCGTAGCATTCGTATTACTACCGACCTTTGCCGAAGCTACTTCTGTTTGGACGACGTTGGTTGATCCGGGAGCCTGTTCATTGGTGGCTAGATTAATTGTACCAACACGAACATTAACTTTAACTTTTGTACTCTTATCTGCCATTAACTCGTTATCTTTAATGACGAGTGTCGTGTCAGGTTTAATTGTATAACTGGCGCCATCTACAAATTGGACTCGAGCCACTGAATTGCTCATTGTCTGAATCGTGTCTCCGGCTTCGAGAGGCATTTTCTCATCTGCTGTGACAAAATCTGTAGCGGCTTCTCGCTTCACACGTACTTGACCGGAAATTTCAATAAAGCGAGCGCTTTGATTTCCAATTGTATTAGTTGTCGCAACCGCACTTCTTAAACTTGAATACGCCCAGAAACCCAAACCTCCAAGTATCACAAGAACGACAAATCCTACGATCAGCCGACGGACGAGCTGAGCCGAAATGACATACCAATCAACTGAAAAGCGTGAACGCTTTACTTCTGACATACAAGAGAGTTTTAGGGGCAGGTGCGCGACTTTGACTAAGCTTACGTATCCCACATTAGAATGTTCAAGGTCGCTTGAATTACTATCGAAACAGTTATTCTCTCACATTTTGCTAGAGAATCGTTGCGGAGGGCTTGGCAACTGAGGCCTAAATTATCACAGTGGTATCCAACATTCAAATAGTTATTTATTTAGTAAAGTTTATACCTGTTTGGAGTGAGTAAAAAGTACATCATTCAAATTTTTTCGGGTCATAAGTTACAAATTTTGTAACTTATGACCCGAACATTTTCTAATTTATTTTATTAACAATAGATTAGTTGGTGACCGCGCTCATTCAGATCGAGAGCTTCGTAGATTTGATCAATTAACTCATACCCGTAACGCGCCAGAAAATAACTCACATTTATTTCTCTTTCCTGTAATCCTTTGTTTGGATACAACACAGCAAATGCTCGTTCAATTTGAGTTTTAGTTGCTTCATCGCGCTGGCTGATATTTTTGACGTAGGTCGCTCGTAATCGTTGAATATTAGAAAGCATACTCGCCTTGCCCCCCTTGAGGGCTTCTGCGAGTGGCGGATCAATTTTCAATAAAACTTCGCGGAGCTTTTCGACTTGATTTTCGATGACTGTTTCTGTTTCCTGAAAAGTTTCGGCTGTTACTTTATCTAAACTTTTTTCACCAATTGCCGTGAGCACTTCAGGAAGTCCGACAAATAAATCCTGAAAATTTAATCCGTTCTTCGTCAGCGTTTTAGCAGCTCTCTTTTCGATCAATGTGAAACTTGCACGTGACAACACCAAGGGTTCAATGCTGCCCAGTAATTGATAGCCGGAACGAATTTGCGCAAAATACGCAATCTCTGCCGGGCCTCCGATATAGGCCACCGTCGGCAATAAAAAATCCTGCACAATCGGACGCAGCGTCACGTTCGGGCTAAAACAATTCGGACAACGATTAACGGTCTCCAGCAACTCTTCCGATTTGATTTTTTTATTACTGCCCTTAAAATGAAAATACCCATCACGTTTGACGAGTGCCGTCCGGCGTCCTTCATCCATGATAAATAAAGGCACCGCTTCCGGACTGGTGTAAACCTGCGCGTGATAGCCAGCGGCTTCCAACGCAGAACTTTGCTTGACTAAAGTATCCGCAAATTCCGAAGCGCGATTCATGGCTTCGGAATAAATTTTTCCAGCGATGTGTTTGAGGCGATCATCCAGTGGATTAATGAGTACCACGCCGTATTTTCCAAACAACTTCATCATCATTTTGCTGAATGCATCAGCAAAACCTGTGCCTGCCGAATAAGCTTCACGCAGGTCATTCTCCAGTTGCGGGACGAATTCAGATTCAGGCAGCGCGGCTAATAATTCATCAATGTTGTCTTTGATTTCGTCACACAATGTGACCGATCCAACCGGCTTGCCCTCGGCTGGAGAACAGGCACCATAAGTGATCGTAATCAGTTGTCCTTCACGATTCACGATGCGCGTGTGATTCACCTCGGCAAAATCATGATCTTCTGCGGCGACCCAGAAAACCGGAACGGCATTGACGCCTTTTGTGCGTAATTCTGCTGCCAGCTTGATCGCCGTAAGCGCCTTGAAGACCGTATACAAAGGGCCTGTGAATAATCCCGCCTGTTGTCCCGTAATCGTTACAACAGAATCTTTCTCGCGCAATCTTTCAATATTCGCCAGCGTTTCCGCGCCTGCTCCGGCTTGCTGATTTTGATCAAGCAGGACATCAGCCACGGCATCACGATTGTAATCTTGTGCAGCAACGCGTTCCGCTCGTTTCACTAAAGCCGACAATTCATAGCCACCAGCCTCATAGAAATTTTCTACTTTTTTGAAGTCATAGAGGAAATCCGAAAACAAGCGTGACGTTTTTGGAATTTCACTGAAGCTGATCGTGTTTGTGGTCATTACTTCTCCGGTTGGGTGCTACTGTAAGCCATTAGGTATTATCTTTTAGCAGTTAGCCAGAAGCTCCTGCTCTAAGCTCATCGCTAAAGGCTAATAGCTGACCGCTTCTTTAAAATTCTACCTCACGTAAGTCATCACGTTCCTGAAATGGGAGGTGATCCAATACGCGGGCAAAAAATCCGCTTTCAATGATTGCCTGTTCAATTGCCTGCCGTTCACTTTCATCTGGAGCAGGCAGTGGCGAACGTGGTAAGAATCCGTACATTCCGCACATATCCTGCGCAGCTTTGAGCCAGCCAACGCCTGGCGCGGCCACTGCCTTCGCCAGAGTCGCGATTCGACTTTTAATGTTCTCAGCGCGTTCCAGTTCGCCCCACTTAAAAGCGCGAAGGGCTTCACAACACGCGCGTGGAGCCAGACTCGCTACCGCAAAAATCCCACCCGTAGCTCCCAGCGTTAATCCCTCCGTCAAAAGCGGCGGAGCGCCCAGCATCACGCTGAATTCTTTCTCTCCGAGTTCAGTAAAAAGCTGCCGCAAAGATTCCAGATCACCAGAGCTTTCTTTCAAACCGATAATGTTCGGATGGTCGGCGAGTTCTGAAATCGTCTCCGGCATCATGTACACACCGGAAAATTGCGGAATCAAATAAATCAAAACCGGAATCGGAGAAGCATCCGCGACCCGCCGATAATGCGCTGCCAGGTTCTCATCAAACAAAATCTTTTTATAGTAAAACGGAGTCACAACGACAGCAGCATCTGCTCCACGATCAGCCGCAATTTTCGTCATTTCAATCGTATGACGCGTAGACAATTCGCTGGTTCCCACCAGCAACGTTTTATCGTATGGCAAATTCGCTTTGACCGTATCAATCAACGCCAGCTTTTCATCTTTGTCGAGATGCGGGAACTCTCCGGTGGAGCCTAGAATTAAATAGCCCAGCAGGTCGGTTTTATTCCATTCCTGCAAGTTATTGACTAATTGTTCATGGGCAATTTCGCCGGATTGATTAAAAGGCGTCGGGAGGGCTGCAACAATTCCGCTCAGGTTTAATGACATAGGCTCTTTCGTAATTTATTTTGGGAACCAAAGCCGTCATTATAGCTGTGCGATCTGGAAAGTAGCAAATGGATCAGCAAATTGAATTCTTGACGATGATGGCGGGAACAAAGAATGACTCCTGGGAGCATTTTGCGAAACGACTAAACGATTCACAAAGAGAATGGACGGGATTACCCGTCCATTCTTCCCCATTCGGCTGTGGACTTTAAGTAAGCAGTTCAGCAAGGAAGGTATTCACTGAATATTATCCCGGATAGTTACCTAATCAGGGGGGAGGAAGTTACGGATTTCCAATTGACTAAATAACCGTTTCTCCCCAGAACAGATCATCCAGTCAGCCAATTTCCGCTCCGCCACCTTCCCTGATTAGGTAACTATCCAATAGACCCGCAGAGCCTAATAGAAACTCTTCCGTCAATCCCTACGAAAGCCGTCGGCCTTCCCTCGAGTGAAATTTTATAAAATGGCGTAAAGGTAAATTTAGCGCTACGGCTGGGAAACCATTCCAACGGTGTTTCAGAAGAACTTCACTACCTGTCAAGCTCTTCTTCAAATGGCTTACTACATGGTTGTCCCATACTTTCAGTTCGTTTCGTAGGCTAATTGCTCTTTTTTTGCTAGATGCTGCCCGGTCAGCCGCTGCTCCCAATAGGAGAATCAGGCAAAAGTTCCGGGCAACCGATAGCCGAGAAGATCGCCCTTCGGGAAACTGGAAATATTCACCTCATCGCGCTGATTCCCGGCCAGTAGTTTGATTTTGTTCGCTGTTTCTCCGACATAAAATCCAACGTGACCATTAGTTGTTCCCCTTTTCAGGACAACGACACAACCTTCTATAGGTTTCTCAATTCCCTTGCCCCACGTCTTCCATGACCGCGCCCAAGCCGAATCCGTTCCTTCGATCCCCGCCTTTTCCATGCACCAGTTGACAAATCCTGAACACCAAGGCGTTTCATCATTATTTTTGTCAGGAGCGGGAAGATTGGTCGAGCGCAGATATTCAACGACTCTGGGATTGTCTCCGCTGCCGGAAAACTCCCTAGTCCCAATTTCGGCTCGCGCAATTGCCATCCACGGAAATTCGTGGTCACCAGATGTTTCTGTCACAAGTTGCAAATACTTCTGCGAAGCCCAACCTGTTACCCCATCAGCAGTTTCCACTTTGTACCAATAATCGTCCCCGGAAATGCTGATGAGCTTCACTTCCGTGCCTTTGGATAAACATTTCAGCACCGCCCCATGCAGCGAAGGTTCTTCCCGTAAATTTAATGATTCCGCCATAATGCGATAAACTTTCTCTGTTCCCATGTGACATTCCTTTCAGTATTTGAGTATCGCTCTTCCCTTAATCATCGTCTGTCGTAATACGAAACTCCGAGACAAGCGGCAAGTGATCTGAAATATTTTTCTTGAATGAGGCACAAGTCGTACCCAATTTGCTAACAGAAATAATACGCGTACTACCCGCGATGAACTCATTCGTGAACGTGCGGGAGATCGCAAAACCATCCAGCAAATTACCTCGTAACGGATTACAATCGCTGATATGAGATGGCTTGCCCACTAGAAAATCACTCGAGACAAACCTCAGAAAATTAGTGGGACTCATTGCAATAAAATTTGATTCATCATTGCGCGTCGCGCCTATACGCGGAATCATGTTGTAATCACCAATCACCAGCACATCCTTCTCGCTACCTTCTACAGCCTGCGCAATAAACTCTGAGATGGCTTTACCTTGTCGCGTTCGTTTTGCCCGTGAACTGGACGCACGACCTGACTTCAAATGCACGCCGACCAGCACGAAATCAAAATTTCCGATGCGGACTTTTGCCGCGAGGGCTTGACGTGAGCCAGCCTCTTCCGGCAGATCCGTCTCTGACAAAAGCTGCGCATCACTGACGCTGACACCCGTTTTGAAGATCAGTGCAATGTTTTGAATGACCCCTGCGTTTTGCGACAAAATAATTGGAGATTGATATTCTGCGCCTAGCTCTTGCACAATTTTCTGCGGCACATCATTGGGATTGACCTCTGTCAAGACAATTAAATCCGGGTTGATCTTGCGGATGATTTTGGCAATCCGTTTGACGCGCTCATCAGGAATCGGGTCAAATCCCAATACATTCCAGCCCGCAACAACAGCGGTTTGCAATGGCGGAACTGGATTAGAGATAGAGTGGCTATTGCTCGTAAGCAAAGTCAATAAAAATAGGCTGAGTAGATTTTTTTTCATCACTTCTCCATTTACAGCGTGCAATCGCACAATTTTAAACTCTATCCAAACGAATGAATTTACCTTTCGACGGGATACCTCTTTCATCCATAACGCACAAGAGGTAATACCCTGGCGGCGCAATATTTGCGTTGGGAGGTGTTTTTATTCTGATAACATTGGGCGCAATCATCTCAAATTCAATTCCGACATATCGCTGGTCAGAATTGAAAGAATGAGTAACTGAACCTGTACGAATAAGCGCGACGCGGCTGACTCTTCTCGGCGATTGTGTAAGACGAACCTCAGCCCCAACGCCATAATTAATATGCCCCGGGTATGAAATGATTTCCAGGCGTGGTTCTGAGAAATAAGAAGGCTCGTATAGTTCTAGTCTTAGCTCGCGCTGATCATTCCCTATGGCTAAGTTACTGCGAGCAGCATTAAAGTTTGACCCTGCCGTCCAGACCCTGCCATCCGGCATCAACAAAGCAACGGAGTGATAGTTTCGCACCACTGTCGCCGTTGCGTCGGTGCGCCACCTTCGCGTAAAGGGGTTGTAGATTTCAGTCGTCCTGACATTTGTAGAATCCTGCTCGCCGCTCACCCCACCACAAACCAAAACCTCACCATTTAATAACAGGACTGGAGTTGAGTTATTTCTGATCGGGTTTCCAGCCAAGGCGCGGCTTGTGGTTAGACGCCAAGATGGAGCCGCCGCCCCTAAATCTCTGATATATGTCTGGGAAGTCCCAGTAATTAATACCCGTGCCCGATAACCTTCTTCGGGTAACAACGGAAGCAATACAGAAGAAGTCTTAAACCCGAGATAATCCCCAGATGCAGGTAATCCACTATCCTCCCACGCGCGAGAAGCGAGATTAAACTGACGAGTACGCCCGCCAACCGGGGTTGAGCTAAAAAGCTTGCCGTTGGGTAAGACGTGTACCCGTGGATACAGATCAGAAAAAGCTGACGCTGCTTCGCCAGCCGAAAGAAATTCCCACGATTCCCGACCCGGCCGCCAAGCTTCGATTGCATAGTTCTGATGCCTGGTGTCATCTCGGCGAGGATGCCCGGATAAAGCTACAATCTCCCCTGATGGAAGGGTAACCAAGGTCGGATACCAACGCCCTCCTCCAGTAACGCGACCCGGTTCAAAATTTAACGGTCCTGTAGTACGCCAACGCCCTTCTCCCGTAACAAAGACGCTGGCTTCCCGAATGCCAATAAAATGGCCATCATGGTGCTCACCAGCTACACGATCAAACGCTTCCGTTCCACCTGCGACCAACAGGTTTCCGTCCGCCGTCAAAGCCTGCCCGCAGCAGAATAAATCCTGAGGCGGCGACCCAGGGTTCGTTATAGCAAATGTAGAACAGTCGAATAATCGGGTATGGTTGTTTTCATGTCTCTCATTCTGCCCTTTATCGTGTTCGTCACCACTAAAATAGAGAATCTTGTTGTTGTGTAACAGAGCCGCATGAACAGCGAGAATTTCTGCTGATTTTTGACTTACGAGTACCCATCTTCCCATACTATTTCCTCAAAATATGAGTCTGTGAGAGAGGGCTTTCACTTTAGAGGTGAAAGCCCCCTCTCTAGCTTATCTGTTAATCAGATTCAATTAACTTAGAGTACCTGGACAAGATACCTGAGCAAACCTACCCTTCTTTCAATCGGTAGGTTTGCTCCCTTGGAATTGAGCCTACTTCCAGGCTCCCGCCACCTGAGCAGAATCTCTTGGTGCCGGAAGTGTTGGTATAGTTGGTGCGTTGGCTGCGTATGCGATACTCACCCGAGCCATGACTTGATCTGATAACTCTGCTCCAGTTGGGGCGAAAGCTGGATCCTCATTCAGCAGAGACTTAGCGATGCTGGGAATGACCCGTGTACGTGAAACACCAGTCGCGGGTGTTGTACTGCTTACGGTAATCAATGCGGGTCCAGGGAAAGTTGCGATTGTGACATCACTAATAAATCCGGGATCGTCTCCGATTACTCTAATGGTCTCGGAAAACACTGTTCCCGCAAGTCTTTCGATTAGGCTCGGTATGAGCGTGTATGAAACTGTTAACTTCACCGTTGTGTTGGTGACGTTCTCAATTTTAAGCGTAGGTGCTGAAATAGTAGCCATAAATAAACTCCTTAATTCTGAAAGTTTGCTGGTAATGGTAGTGACAGAATCTCTCTCCAGCCAGAAAGAAAACTGCCTGGTTCTGCGTCATCTGAATGACAATTCAGAGGGGCGGCTACTCGACAAAGTGCAAGGCGTACTCCGCTGGAAGTTTCAAATCTTTGAAGCTCGCTTCGACCACAGACTGAACTTGTTTTCGCGCCGCAGGAGCAAGATTTCCGGCCAGTTCACTGATCGTATTCAATGTAACCAGGTTATTAAACGTGGTTGCTTTCACTCGCACGTCTTCTAACCAAGGCTCTGGCGGTGGTGGCGGCACAGGCAAGCGTCGTTTTGGCAGAAGGACTGGGATGTGATAGCAGACAATCCGTGGCGGAATAGTCTGTAGAGTAAAACAGATTTTCCAGGGCATAATAGAACTCCTTTATTATTAAAAGCCTTGTTAATATTGAGGCAAGCAAAAGCTTCGCCGATTGTTAAAACCACTAATGATCAGAAATCAAAAGAGAAGCTTACTCTGTCATCAAAAATTCTTCTTTCATTACCTTGTTTTCAGGTTTTCGCCGAAAAGCGCAGAACAAAGCTCTGCCTCTTTATATCGTCATCTACCTGATAGACATAAGCGTAAAGCAGTCTGTTCAAGTAATTCTATTTTCTTGCTTCTCTATTTTTGAATGTCAGGAAATTAAGAAACATCACGCAGGTATTTGAAAAATACTTAAAGAGTTTTATTTTGGATAAACAGCCTGTTAAGGAACCATTTTAAAGTATGTCGAAAAGTGTTACATTAGTGCTTAAGCAACACTTTAAGAGCATCTAAAACTTTAAGAAGAAGTTACAGGAAGTGATTACAATTCTGGTACTCACTCCCCGTTTTTAAGACTTATGCGAGGAATGTCAATGGCTGAGTTCACTTTAGTCAACTGCATTACCGCTATCGCTTATCAGGAGTTAGCGAGCTAAAAACTTCACCATCAATTCTTACGTATAACTTGGTGACTCCATCAAGGCTAATTTCATAAAATGGAAAGAAAGATGAAATAGATTCATTACAAGGAACCCACATCGCTTGCGTAATGGTTACCTTCTTATCAAGCGCGGTTGTCCATTTCTTGATCTGTGTATCACTATTGTCAAGATTCTTGCGGGCTAGTTCTCTTTGTATATTTGCTCTAATATCACTTAATAGTTTTCCTGGCTGTGATGTTTTAGGGAAAAGATACTTGTCTGGAAACACTTTCAATGCTCCTTGGTATGCTCTCGTGTCAGACGCTATTTTAATCAATACAGCAATTTGCTTTTGTGGGTTGAGCAAAGGTATAAGATCGAAATTTTTACCATTTTCTTGCTCTACTTTTATATGATTACCAAAGATTGGATTAGCTAGTATAGCTTGCCATCCTTCTCGCGTATTCAGTCTATGTTGTTCAATTGCAAGAACCACTTCTTTATGAATAGGTAAATTATGAATAGGTAAATTACCCAAAAGACTTATACTACGCATTGCTGGTAATGACCTACTATCCATCTCGACTGGCGTGTACCCGCTTATATTCTGATAGGAAACAATTATATTATTGACTGATTCAAAATTTCCAGGCAAATGCCCATTTTCATTAAGAGTATTACAAATATCAGTCGCTGTATGGGGTACAGGTTTTACTCTGTCCCGCCATTCAATAAATGGATCATTATAGTAAAAACTATCTAAAACCTCATTTTTTAAAACGAAAGAAGTAGGAACTACCCAATGAGATTGTGCATCAATGATAACAACAGGCGGGTAAAATTTCTCATTAAACTTATAAGAAAGACTATTCATTAATTTGTCTTTAAAATCATCAATACTTATAGTCTCTACCCAACCCATTTCTCTATACCCTTCAACATTTTTTTTACTGAGAATATTAGCTAATTCTGTAGGGGAGGTCTTCCAACTAGGGTCATGATAGAAGTCGACCCCATCATTGACTAACACATAAGGAGGCTTCGTCATAGGGCGTTGTTTAGGTAACGCACCTAATTCTTGCTCGTCAATAATCATCTGCACACAAGCAACCCCACAATAATCAGGTTGATCTTGCCTGTGAATAGGGTATTTTGGTTCGAAATATCCTATCTCTGTACATTCATCCATAATTCCCTACCTAGCAAACATAGTATAATTCAGCCTAGATCCTGTAATTAACCTTGGTTGCCAAAAATCGTGATTTCCCGCGCAAAATCACATATTACTAAATTGGAAACTTACTTTTTGAGTTACTTTGATAAGTTGCCAGTTAAATAATCGCTATAAATCTCTGATTTAATTAGTCAAAAGTTAATCTCAGGCTCTAGCTTATAACGCTAAGAGCCTGTAACAAAATGAAAGCGCATCTGCCAAAATTCGGCATTTTAGCTCCACATTGTTCTTTTTGTTACACGCTCTAAGTAAAAAACTTTCCCCTAATCCACTCTACTACCTTTATAGTATCAATCTTGATTTATAGATTGATACTATAAAGGTAGTTTGGTTAAATTTATGGTATTTCAGGAGAACTCTCAATATATAACGTATCACATGGTATACGAGCATTCCCCGCTCCAGCACTTAATTGAAAATCTATACGTTTTGCGGGTGGAGTGTTAAGTGCATTATAATAATATTGAAAATCACTATGGATGCCTGGTTTAAGAAACTTACTTTTACCCTTGTCATCAAGCTCGTCAGGGCACATGTTCCGTATCTCTATATCGTAATAATAGCTCTCATTTGCAACTAATGTCAATAATCCTAAAAAATCAGCTAATTTGGCATTCCCCGTCGACATTGTAAGCCCTCTAACCATTTCATTTCTTGGGATAGCTATAGTAATTTCAGTAGCGACTGTTACACCTTCATCAATCCTGTGTCCAATAAAGTCATCAGGGTTATGAAATGCGCCATATGCCCACCAAAGATCACGATCTATCACACTACTTGTGTAAAGTAGCCCATGCTCTATTTGTATTCTGCGAGTAATAATATTTGGTTGTAGTTCTATCTTTTGATCAATAAATTTATTAAATTTACTATCATCTAAATTAATTATCCGATCAAAATTATAATCTTCAACCTCTTCCTTGAACAATTCTAGCCTCAAGTCTTCATTAGGATCAGTAAGATTGAAAAATATATCTCCCTGCGGAATGTTTTCGGTTAAAACTATTCGTTCGTTATCTTCTCCATGATAATGTATTTTGCTAATATTTATAGAGAGTTTATGATTATTAGTATACTCATATGGACCAAATTGAGCTATTTTTTTTTCTTTATTTATCTAAATACATGACAAAAGATTGATAACCCTAACCCAGGCAATGAGATCACGCGACTCAAGATTCGTCACCAGGCGGCACAAGAAATCGAGTCCACGGCG
>JAYTCQ010000372.1:0-1673 GCA_043736395.1 Blastocatellia bacterium
CGAAATGAATCCGACGGCGGATAACACTTCACGCGAAGGTCGTGAACAAAATCGCCGTGTTGAAGTGACAATCATGGTAAGCAAAGGGCTGAATAGTACTGCGCCAGAAATGACGCCATCTAAATCGTCGGCCACAGCTGGTACGCCATCGAAAGAAAATTAGTAAATTTCTACTATTTACTAACTCCCCCCTGCTCGAATTTCTAAAGATTGAGCAGTCCCCACAAAAGGGAGATCGTTTGAATAAAACGGTCTCCCTTTTGTTATTATGAAAATTAATTATTCAATTGATATGTAGAAAATCTTTCGCAAATCCCGCCCAAATCTGGTAAAGACAGTTCTGTAATTATTCATCGTTTTCAAAATAATAATTTCAAAGGATTGTTCCATGAATTTGCGAAATAGCTTGTTCGGATGGCTCGTGTTGTTGACGGTTTTTACGTTTGTCGAAGCACAGCCTCAACGCCCTAATATTGTCATTATCCTTGCCGATGATTTGGGCTACGGCGATGTGCAGAGCTTCAATCCAAACTCAAAAATTCCGACGCCAAATTTGGACAAGCTGGCGCGGCAAGGGATGCGATTTACAGATGCGCATTCGCCTTCGTCGGTTTGTACGCCGACGCGGTATGCGTTGATGACGGGGCGGTACCCGTGGCGGTCGCGGCTGAAGGCGGGCGTACTGCCTCCGCTGGGCTTGCCGCTGATTGAGAAAGGAAGATTGACGTTGCCTGCGATGCTGAAAACACAGGGCTACGCGACGGCGATGATGGGGAAATGGCATCTGGGTTGGGATTGGCCTACGACGGATGGCAAGGTAGCGGCGATCACACCGAATGGACTCAGCAATGTGGATTTCTCTAAGCCCGTAGCCAATGGGCCAATCGCGCACGGCTTCGATTATTTTTATGGCGTAGATATTCCGAATTTTCCGCCGTATGTCTACATCGAAAATGACCGCACGCTCGGCACTCCGACCGAAATAATTCCGACGAATAATCCCGACATCAATCGCAAAGGGCCGATGATGAAGGGATGGGAACCAGTGAAGATTTTGCCTGCGATTACGGATCGCGCGGTAAAGTATGTTGATGAGCGCGGCAAAAATAAGCAGCCGTTCTTATTATATTTCGCGCTGACTTCGCCGCATTATCCGGTCGTGCCTTCGCCTGAATTTGTCGGCAAAAGTCAGGCAGGAACTTACGGCGATTTCGTAGTGCATACCGATGCCGCAGTCGGCGCAGTGATGGACGCTTTAGAGCGCAATGGAATAGACAAAAATACGCTGATCATTTTCACCAGCGACAACGGGCCGGAAGTCGCAAGTGAAGTAAAAATCGGCGCGTATGACCGCATCCAAAAATCACAGCATCAGAGCATGGCAAATTGGCGTGGCGTGAAGCGTGACGCCTGGGAAGGCGGTCATCGTGTGCCGTTCATCGCACGATGGACAGGAAAAATTCCAGCAGGAAAAACAAATGATTCGTTGATCGGACATCTTGATTTGATGACTTCGATTGCGGCGATGACAGGATATAAATTGCCGAACGAAGCCGCGCCGGATAGTTATAATCAATTGCCCGCGTTACTGAAAAATAAGGCTACGACACGTGGTGCGCTGGTCTACCACGAACACCAGGGAGATTTGGCTTTGCGGCAGGGCGATTGGGTGT
>JAYTCQ010000373.1:0-33090 GCA_043736395.1 Blastocatellia bacterium
CGTCCTCGCAAAACTCTGGACTATCAGACGCCTTACGAAGTCTATTTCAAAGAACTAGCAAAATTAACCAAAGTTGCACTTACTACTTGAACCTAAGAATGAAAAAAGGATTCTTGTTACTGGTATTCTTTATATTTGTCAGTCGTTCCATCAAGGCGCAAAGTAACGTTGATGTGACAGACGATATTCAATTCTGGCCAGACCTGACGCTGCGTTTAAATATCACGAAAAAGAATTCAGTAGATTTTTTTGGGACTGCGCGATTAGGGCAAAATCTTTCTCATGTTATCGCGAAGCAGTTGGGCATCGTCACTACTTATCGGCCCAGCCAGTACTTAAACCTTGCTGCCAGCTATCGGGCCGCGTGGGGCAATCCCTTACCGGGAAAATCAAACTTCGAACATAGAATTTTCTTTGATGTAACTCCGCGGCTGCAATTGAAACACGGGATCACGCTTTCTGATCGCAATCGGATCGAATTTCGGGAAATCAATCATCAGCGTTCGACCCGATACCGCAATCGTTATCAAATAGAAAAGGCGATGAAATGGAATGAAAAATCATTTTCACCGTATGTATCAGGAGAGATTTATTACGATTCTCGCTATCACGAATGGGGCAGAAAGCAACTGTACACAGGAGTCCGCGTGCCTTTGAGGACGCATCTTTCCTGCGATTTTATGTATATGCACAATTGGGACGCGCGTGCCAGACCGGGATACTGGAATACATTTGGAGTATTGACGCGAATCGAATTTTAAAGCGAGACATTGATCACTTATTATGTAGGGATGTCGCTCACGTGGGATGCGTGACTAGCTCAACAGAAGAAAACACGCCCTCCAGTTTTTAAATGGAGGGCGTGTTTTTTCTGGTCTGACTAGTTACTCGTCTACGATAGGCAAACTGGAAAGTTTGCCCTACTTTTAGCAGCCCGGCACTAGCACTGGAATCGTAATCGTGGTTGGCGTCACACTTGTTTTATGCAAGCCGCGAATACCTGACCACTTGGTTCCTTTCGGTGTCAGAATTAATCCAACACCGCCACCAGTGCCGAACTTCAGCGTCCCGACTTGACCTTTTGGAATCAACCCGCCGAGCGTACCGGGTACGCGCGGAGTTGTATTTGTCAGCACGGCACTTGCCTGACATCTACCGCTCAGGAAAGGAGCGAAGCTGACGGCTTTTTCATTGCCGTTGTAGGCGACACCAATGCCGACCTGTGCGGCTCCCGACAAGCCTCCCTGCGTCAGATCGCCACTCATGCCCACCGTGACGATTCGTTGTCCGGCCACCGACAACGGGCTTTGGATTTCCGCGACGAATTGGTTCGGCACCGCGTCGTAGCTGCTACCATCAAAGTACAGTGTTGATGTCATCGTGCTCGTATTCATTGTTGATAAGAGTGAAGAATGCGCCCAGAAAGATTCTGCACCGTAGTTGTCGACGTATTCGCCATCGTTGACGAAGGCATTCCCGATCAGCACGTTATTCTGAACCGGTTTACCTGCCGCATCGACTGCGATAGCCATCAGCCAACCTGAAGTCTCAGGATCATACTCGGAAGTATTGATGGAAAGGCTGGCATTCGGCGTCAGGCATACGAACTGATCCGATTGATTACAAGTTGCGCCATCAATGAAAAAGACATGAACTGTAGCGGGGACTTCGCCCGTGTTACTCATCGTAATGCGCGTATCTTTATTTTCCGCGCTTTTTGAATTGTAGTACGGGAACACCAACACTGAACCAGCTTTCTGATCGCTCAACTTAACGTTGACGAGCTTGGCCGGACAATTCAGTTTGGTGCAAGCCGTGACGGTATCTAGCGTATCGAAGGTTCCGTTGCTGTCTACGTCAAGTTTGCCTGTGGACGTCACGCAAAGATCAGTCCCGGGCGCAGTACCATTCGCGACGCGGACTTTGTAATCCACGGCGAGCGTTTGATTGGCGGGTAAGATTCCCGTGACTGTCACGTTAGTCGCCGTGACGGTGCAGGTTCCGAAATTCGAGGCACACGCTCCGGGAATTCCGATCAATGGCAAAGCAATCGGAGCAGTATATAAAACTCCTGCCGGGGCATTATTTGTGTTGCCTAGTTCGGCATGAACACTGATCGTGTTGGCATCACCCGTGCAGACGATCGGGTCGGAAATAGTTGAGGTGAAGGGCTGTTTGCAAGACCCGCCACCGGTTGTGCAGGGTGCTGGTGTTCCGGTGATTTTCAATCCTGAACTCAGGCTGGCGGTGTTGCACGAAAACTGAGTGAAGGTTGATCCGGTTCCTTTTTGCACGCCGACTGTCGCGCTTGCTCCATTGGCGATGCTTGCGACTGCATTCAAATTTCCATAAATAAAATCGTACTTTGATTGTCCTTCATAGAGTCGAACTTCAAAGTTGATGCTTGATGCGGCATCATCAAAATGTCGTCCACGCCATTCAATATTGAAGATACGATTCGGCGCCACTCCGCTCACTGAAGTGTAAATTCCATTGGTTGCTCCTGTCAGAATCAGGTCGTCCCAGAACGGCAGGAGCGCATTATTGAAGAGGCCATTTGGGAGGCAGGCATTAGAGAACGCAGTGACATTGCTGCTGAATTGCAGAGTTCCATTTGTATCAGCTCTCAAAGATGAAAAGTTCTGATCGTAAAATTGAAAGCTGAAAGGAAGCGTGATCAGGACTGTTGCGTCATCCGCCTGTGAACCTGCTACAAGAGCTGTACCAGGAACGATCGTCTGTGCGGTCATGGTCGAATGGACATACACGGGAGCCTGCCCGGGTAAGGTGAAATTCAAAATATCAGTGCCAGCCGAAGAGTTGACAGTGAATGTCAGATTCACGGTTGTCCCGCAAACATAAGCTGCTGTTGTGCTGATCTTGAATGGGAGCAAATTATTAGCGGTATCGCCGACAGTGAGTGACGGGTACGGGGAAGTTGGAAAAGTGATGAGGACTCCTGGCGTCGATGTCGTCAGAGTTCCGGTTATGTTAGTTGCGGTCACCGAATGATAATTCGTCACCGGAAAGGAGAGCGTATTGCATTCATCAGGATTAATTATCTGATCGCCGTTTCCCGCTCCGAGCGTTGGCGTTCCTGCTTGCGTAATTCCCATCAGCGAACCGGCATTCGTGAATTTCGCAAATCTTACGTCCTGTGATCCGAGTCTGGTATCAAGAAAAGTTGTGTAGAAATAGGTATTATCCGCCGCCATCTGATCGTAATCGCCGATATAGGTCGCATTGACTACCGTGTCTATGCCGAAGATGGGAGGAAAAGCAACATCGCTAATTACAAAATTCGGGCCAAAATTTACAGTCGTTCCAGAAATTGTTCCAACTCGTCCCCAGCGTTCCATCAGGACGTTGGCCGGATCGCCGCGTCGGTCATACCACGTGAGGGCTAAGGCAGAACCATCTGGTTTGATCGCCAATGATGGGAAGAATTGATCGTTGGTTGTGGCATCCGTGTTAATGCGAATCGGAGCTGACCAGGTAGCACCACCATCATTTGACTGGCGGAAAAATACATTGCCACGATCCACGCCTGCCGGATTATCGTTATAGGTCATATAAAGAATATTCGGATTTGTGGGATGCGCGTAGGCTTGCGGGAACGCATTGGAACGGAATTCCAATCCTAAAGCGCCATTGGTTCCAGTTGACAAAATCGGGGCAACGGTTACAGCCGGAGCAAACGTCAAACCCTGATCAGTGGATTTGCGCATTTTGATGGCCGGGCCACTTGCGTAATAGAAAACATACACTGCATGGTCAGCGCCAACCGTGACAAAAGTTCCTTGACCGTTATTTTCAAGGAGCAACCCGCCGCTTGGCCCCCACGTTAATCCGTCATCGGTCGAACGCGTAAATGTGATTCCTGCGGGGTTGCCAAAATTACGCCAAGCCATATAAACGTTGCCGTAGCCAGGGCCAGGCGTGTTGTCTACGGTGATCCATTCTTTATCGTGATTCGCAGCAGCCAAGCTAAAGCCGGGAGCGCCATTGATGGGAGCACCAAAGGTCATCCCGTTATCAGTGGAGCGAAAAATTTGTAAAGCATCCAGGGAGAAATGCAATGTAGCCATGAATACAGTTCCCGTGCTTGCACTGCGTGCTAACACCGGATCGCCCAGATCACCACCGACGTTGTCTGTCAAAGTTCCTTTATCGGTGAATGTCGCTCCACCATCCATTGAAACTGCAAAGCCGGTAAAATGATTTCCCGGCGAGGTGTTTGCTGTGAATGAACCCGAGTCATTAAATGCGCTAATGATATTGGAACCCGCGAGTAGTAGTGCGGTTTCGCTCTGTGTGCGACGGCTTGTCAGATCAGCGGCAGCGTCATTTACGGGCACAGTCGTAATAGCTGATTCGAGTGTTGGCCCCTGAACTCGTTCAGCTTGTGCTGAGTTTGTCGTAGCGGGAGGGATACAACCCATTTCAATAAGTTTCGCTGTTTGACCGCCACTGGAAAGTTGATCGAAATATTCCGGCAATGACGCGCAAGGAATCTTATCTGCTTCAGTGGTGGTCGTGGTACGGCTACCAGTTTGGCGTTGTTTGCTGGTTCGAGGGTCTTGGTCTTGTCGAGTCCTTTGATCCTGTCCCGCAAAACGATTGAGGAGCGTCACCAGCCGGGAGCCAGGCTCAACCGGAAGATGCGCAGCCATTACAGCGGCATAAGGACGTAATAAAAAAGCGCCGGCTAAAACAAGAAGGCACAGACCGAACGCGAGGGAATATCTATGAGAGGGTGAGAGTTTCATATATTTTCTTTCTTGAGTTAATTACAGCAATTACTTATTGAGTGAGAAAAAGCAACTCCGTTTCGGGACGACCGCTGTAGGCAAAATACCGTACAGTCGAATGCTGTGAAACAAATCAGATTCAACAAAAAGTCATGATTGTATTGAAGCACCACTGCAGGGGGTAGAGCACCGACAAGACTAACTTTAGAAACGATGAATGGATAGTCGTTTCCAAAAATTCCAAATTCCAGGGTTAATTGGGGAAGCTTTCGAAGAAGGAAAGTGCCGATGTGAGGAAAGCTGTCCTAACAATTTGAACTTACAGAGGGCATTAATTTTTGTCAAGATAGTGAACTAATAATCCGTGAAAATATTTGTAGGTGACGATATTTTCGTTGTGAAGGTTGGTAAAAAGTGATTACTTATTTATCGAACTGCGCATGTACAGCGGTTTGGAATTGAATGGTCAGGGTCTCAATTACCGTGATATAAATCAAAAAAAGAATTTCCTATTGGCTGGCAAAAGTCTTATCTAACCAATTTACCAAATCCGAAATTACTTCATTGCGATTGGTCTCGTTGAGCATTTCATGGCGTCCGTCAGGATAAATTTTCGAAGTCACATTTTTCAATCCAGCTTCGCGGTACTCATTTGATAAATTTGTTGAGCCGCGTCCGTTATCGCACGATGGGTCTTTACTTCCGGCGAAAACATACAACGGGAGTTCTTTGGGAATCCGGGCTTTATGAGATGGTTTGCTGATTTCATTTATTCCATCAAGAAAATCTATCCAGAGTTGGGTCGAGCAAAGAAACCCGCATAGCGAATCATTGAAATAAAGTTTTACTTCAACGGGATCACGGCTGAGCCAATCAAAAGGAGTTTCAGCATCAGGAAAACTTTGATTGAATTTTCCAAAGGTCATTGAATTAATTACCTGGCTTTTGCCTCGCTTACCCAGCCGTAATTTTTCAGCCCGCGCAATCCCTCGACCAGCAGTCGCCATTTTGGGTGGTTTGCCATTTGACCCTGAGAAGACCGCCGCGTCGGCTAATCTTGGGCGTTCATAAATGATTTGCTGCGCGACAAATGATCCTAGGCTATGACCCAGTAAAATCAGCGGGGTATTCGGCTTGTCGATTTTGAGTTTCTGTAGAATTTCAATGACATCGTTGACTAATTTATTCCAACCATCATCATCGGCCAGATAGCCTAAATCTTCGCGGGCTTTGACTGAATTGCCGTGGCCTCTTAAATCGCACGAGTAAACATTGTAGCCCTGCGCGTTTAATTGTTGTGCTGTTCGCGCATAACGTAGTGCGTGCTCGGCTAAGCCATGAATAATAAAAATGTTGGCCTTCGTGACAGCAGAGGTTTCCCATCGATACGTCGCTATGGAAGTGCCATCGGCAGCAGTGAAATAAATTGGTGTCATGAAAAAGGCTGAACAAATTCAGCGATAGGGGGCTTATTTAATAACAGCCCGTTTGAGCAAAACGGGATTCTCGAACAAGATTCCGAGGCCGCGAACGACGGCCCTAGCGGGACTTTCTGCGAGTGTCACTGATAACTCAGTTTCTTTGGAGAGACGCTCATCAAAGCCTGATAATAACGCACCACCGCCAGCTAACACTAAGCCACGATCATAAATATCACCTGAAGCTTCGGGCGGTAATGCTTCCAGTGAATCTTCGATGGCTTTGATAATCCGATTGACGATTGGATCAATCGCTTCATAAATTTCTACGCTATTCACCAAGGCCATTTCAGGGCTGCCTGAGACAGTACTTCGACCTTTCACATTGGTGGTTTGTTCGTGTTCCAATTGAACGGCACAACCTAATTCAATTTTCACGCGCTCGGCAGTTCGCGGGCCAACTTGAACGCTATGATTATATTTAATCATATTGGAAATGGCCGTATCCAGGTCATTTCCTCCGACCCGAATCGTTCTGGAAAAGATAACGTGATTGTGAATCACAGCTGAGACCGTAGTCGTTCCAGCTCCCACGTCAATCACCAGAGAAGCGCGTTGATCTTCCATTTCAAAGCCAGCTCCTAAGGTTGCCGCCAGCCCTTTATTGACGAAATGAATATTATTGACGCCAGCTTCTTTCGCCGCATATTGCAGGGCGTAGTGCTCAATGTCCGAAGCATCGGATTGAACAGCCAGCATCACGCGGCGCGAAAAATGCGAACGCCCGTCGCGTGCTTTGCGAATGTAGCTTTCGAGTAATTTTCCAGCCAGGAAAGAATCTGCCACAACTCCATCGTGGAGTGGGCTGAGAATTTGCGTGTCATCGGAAGCTCGACCTTCCAGTTCCAGAGCCTCCATCCCGACTGCGACAACTTCACGGTTTTCGCGGTCGTATGCCAGCAGGGAAGGCTCGTTGACGACAATGCCGCGGCCTCGAGCGAAGACACGTGTTCTGGACGTGCCCAGATCAACACCTAGATCGTCAGTTACTAAATTTCGCCAAGAAGAAAGTTTCATCATTGTGGACTACCTGGATACTACTATTGATGACCCTGGACTATTCGGCAGATGGATCAATCAAAATCTTGAAGCTGACGCTGCATCATATCAGAAAACTTAGGGATCAGTTCAAGAGAACTCTATGTGCTAATGTTACTCAGCGAGTGCCTCACTTCGCAAGGGGATTCAGGAAAGTTTGCAGAAAAGAAGTTTGCAGAGGGGAAAGTTCGCAGTTCGCAGTCAAGACAGTTCGCAGTCTCCTGATGTTAATTCACGGCATGCTGCAAAATTTCATAACTGTAAACTGCGAACTTCATCCTACTGCGAACTGCGGACTTTCCTGCTGCGAACTTTTTATTGGAATATATTCGCACGCGCTACTGTTAGCAGGCTGACTGAGGCAGCGCCTGAATTAAGCAACACTTCTGCTAATTCATTCGCAGTTGAACCGCTGGTCATCACATCATCAAGTAAAAGAATATTTTTTTCATAGATTATTTTGGGGGATCTGACTGTAAATGCTCCTTTGATGATTTGTTGTCGTTTCCTAAAATCCATTCCAGCACGATGACGGTCTGTCGCTTTTTCTCGAATCACACAGGTATTTTGCGTTCGAAGAGGAAGAGCTTTACTCAGCGCTTCCGCGATGATCTCTGCTTGATTAAATCCTCGTTCACGTAATCGTTCCCGATGCAGAGGGATTGGAATCATCATCGAAATTTGTGCTGCATTCGGAAGCCGATGAAATGCTTCAACCAAATTTTTAAGCAGCCGATCAGGAATTTGTGGAGACGTTTTCAGCTTGAGGATTACTTCACGAAAAGCGCCTTTGTAGGAGCCACAACTGCGAGCCGCAATAAATGAAAGATTTTTGCAGTGTTCGCAGAGCCTTGTTTGCGAACTCGCACCGAGGCGCGGCAGGAAGGATTCGCATTTCTCGCAAGTGTCGAAATTAACGTGTTCAAGTTCAGAAATATTCCAGCAACTCAGGCAGGCGACTCCGCCTTGCAACGAATCATTCATCGCTTCGCAGACGCTGCATTTTGTGGGATATAGAAGGGCCGAAGATGCGTTGTAAAAAATCCGAGAATTACTTCTTAGCGCCGTTAGAATTGAAATCATTCAGGGAATTTTACGTGTTCGTGAATCCACTTCACGACATCTTCAGTTGAAGTGCCTGGTAAAAATATTTCAGAAACTCCGGCAGCTTTCAATTTCGGGATGTCATCATCAGGAATAATTCCGCCGCCAAACAAGGGTACATCTTCCATCCCCTGTTCTTTCATCAACTGTGCGACACGCGGAAAAATTGTCATGTGCGCGCCGGAGAGAATCGAAAGCCCAACGATTTGCACATCTTCCTGAGCCGCAGCATTCACAATCATTTCAGGTGTCTGACGCAGTCCCGTATAGATGACTTCCATCCCCGCATCGCGCAAAGCGCGTGCGACAACTTTGACGCCCCGATCATGACCATCCAATCCTGGTTTAGCTAAAAGTACTCTAATCTTCATAAAAAGTTCGCAGTTCGCAGTAGGGTGAAGTCCGCAGCAGGAAAGTTCGCAGTTCGCAGTAAATGCAGTTCGCGGTATCCTGATGTTCATTCACGGTATACTGCGAACTGCGAACTTTCCTCACTGCGAACTATTATTTTTCTTTCGTTCCGCTTACTTCCATTGGGGGAAATGGGCCACCTTTAATGGTTCCCTTAATCGAATTACCGGTGATAGTTCCGGCAAATTCGAGATCAAGTTTTTGACCGCCAGCGTCAGCAGAGGCTTTGAAATTGACTTCAGAACCGCTGACTGATCCTTCGTTGACTTTGATTTCCCCCATCGGAGAATCAAGCGCGCCGGTGACTTTACCAGCATCAACTTTGAAGTTTCCCTTCAATGGTAATTCCTGACCGTCCGGGGTTTTGATATTGAGATTCCACGCGCCGCCGAGTTCGGCAGGTTTGCTATCAGTTGCACTGGTAGCTGCGGGTTTTACTGCGACGGCATTCAAATCTTTGGGCTTTCCTTCAGTGTCGAATACTTCCACAGTCCCGTATTTTTTCAAAACATCAATGACTTTTTTACCGTCACCAACCGCTACGATTTGAAGGTGGTCAAGGTCGATATATTTTTTGGCGACACGTTGGACATCGTCAGCCGTGACTTTGGCGATATTCGCCGCGTATTCATTCCAGTAATTATCGCCCAGGTTATACAGCTTGGTTGTGGTAAAGCTATTCAAAACCGACGCCGGAGATTCCAATTGCAAAGCGAAAATTCCGACAATTGAATTCTTCGCATCCTGCAATTCTTTTTCCGGAACTTTTTCGTCTCTGATGCGGTTCAGCTCGTACATGAATTCTTTCATTGAGCCGTCAGTGACATCCGTTCTGACTTCTGCCGTGGCTGTCAGGTTCCCGCGATATTTAAAGGCCGAAGCGTTGCTGTATGCGCCGTACGTGTAGCCTTTATCTTCGCGAAGATTTAAAAATAATCGAGCTGCCGCGCCGCCGCCGAAAACACGATCCATCACTTGAAGCGCATAATAATCTGGATCAGTTCGCTCGATGGTTAATGTGCCGAGCATAAGATTTGTCTGCACGGAAGCGGGCCGATCAATCAAATAAATTTTCTTCGCAGGAAGGTCTTTTACTTTTGGAATTTCCGTGGTCGGAGCTGCTCCGCCTTGCCAGCCTGCAAATGCTTTTTCAAGTTTGGCGACGACTTCCGCCGGTTTGACATCACCTGTCAAAGTGAAAATCGCATTGGACGGAATAAAATGTTTGGCGTGAAAGGCTCTCAGGACTTCAGGTGAAAGTTTAGCCCAGTCTTCGGCTGTCACAGATGAGCGCGAAGCCGGATGAGTTCCATACAACACTTGATTGAATTTTTCGTTAGCCAGGAAACCAGCCGATGAACGCTGTTGACGAATGGCGGCGATGGAGCGTTGTTTTAGCTTGGCAAATTCTTCTTCAGGGAACGTCGGATTTTTTACAACATCCGCCATTAAATCTAAAATTTTGTCAAAGTTGTCAGTTAATCCCGAAGCCGAGACTGCGGTCGAGATAGATGATAATCCAGTTCCTGCGTTGAGTGTCGCGCCGAGGCCTTCGATCTGTTCAGCAATGTCTTTACTGGAACGGGTCTTAGTCCCTTCGCGCAGAAGTTGTGCTGTGTACTGGGCTGTTCCGGTAGTCTGATCGGAAAGGCCGCCGCTCTTAAAAACCAGATTTACTGAAAATTGCGGCAAGCGATGATTTTCTAAAATGTAGACTTTGACTCCATTGCTAAGCGTCATTTCGACTGGCTTAGGAAATTGTACTTTGAGCACTTCTTTGCTGATCGGAGCTTTCCCTTTAATGACTGCGCCTTTGGTGGATAGTGGCGTAGCGGCTCCCTGTGGCTGCGCCAGAATCGTCAGCGATGAGGCGGCAATAAATGCCAGGCTCGTCATCGCGAATTTGCCTTGAAAATTTTTCATAATGTTTTTCCTCTTATCAAGTCGAGCAAGTCAAGCAAGCAATTATTTTTTCGCCGGAATGATTAATCCGACCGTCCGATTGTTGGCATTAAAATATTTTTTGGCGACTCGTTGCACGTCCGCTTTGGTCACCGCTTCCATTTTGCTAAGGGCTTCGTTGATGACTTTAGGCGAACCATAAGAAATCGCTGATTCGGCCACTGCCATCGCCAGCCCCATTGAGCTTTGCTTGCCACGAATAAAACTTGTACGGAACGAATTTTTCGCCTTTTCTAGTTCCCAATCGGCAATCGGCTCGTTTTGTAATTTGGTGATTTCTTCATAAATCACAGCTTCCACTTCTTCCGTTTTTTTACCGGGAGAAACGAAAGCCTGGAATCCAAACATGCTTGGCCCGCGATGATCGGTGTCTGCTCCGCCTTGAATTTGCACGACTAATTGCTTGTCTTTGACCAGTTTTTGATAGAGTCGCGAACTGCGTCCGCCCGTCAAAACAGAATCTAAAACTTGGAGCGCTTCTTCATCAGGTGTATTGAAAAAGTTCCCTTTGTATCCGATGAGCAGCGCCGGGATTTGTGCCAGCGCGTCTTCTTCGGTAAACCGACGTTCGGCTTTTTGTTCAGGTTCCGTGACATCTACCGGAGGCGGCGTAGCCTGTGACGGAATTCCTTCGTATTGCGCTTTGATTTTTTCCAGCGCGACCTTGGAATCAAAATCTCCGACCAGTGCCAGTACGGCATTGTTTGGCGCATAGTAAATTTTGAAAAATTCGCTGACATCGCTCACGCTCGAAGCAGTTAAATCTTCCATTGATCCTATGACCGAATGCTTATACGCAAAGTTATCATAGACAGTAGATTCAAATTTTTCAAAACCTTTGCCGTACGGCTGATTATCCAATCCTAAACGACGTTCTTCCTGTACGGCATTGATTTGATTGAGCAGATTTTCTTTAGAAATATCCAGGCTCTTCATGCGGTCGGCTTCCAGGAAGAGAATTAAATCAAGTTGATTCGCAGGTAATGATTCAAAGTAGATCGTGCGATCCGTGTTGGTCGTTCCATTCATCGTTCCGCCATTATTTTGGACGAGAATGAAGTGTTCACTTTTGCCAACATTTTGCGAACCCTGGAACATCATGTGCTCAAATAAGTGAGCGAATCCGGTGCGACCCTGACGTTCATTTCTGGAGCCGACATTGTAATTTACGGCAATCGAAACGACAGGCGCGCTGTGGTCTTCGACGAGGAAGACGCGCAATCCATTTTTGAGTTTATGCTCGGTAAAATTTACGCGCGGGTTATTACTGGTGGACGCCATTTCAGCCATTGCTTTAGGCTGCGTTTTTGGAGCCTTGGCAAGCGGTTTAGATTTTTTTTGCGCGACGGCGCTTGTGAGCACTAGCGCACAAGTGAGCAGTGAAACGCAATTTTTGGGGATGTGATTCATAGATGTAGACTCCTTCAGGTTTGAATGCCGAAACTGCACATTGGTTGCGCCAGCTTGTGGCAAGATTTAAAAAGATGGTTCCTGATATTCTCCGAAGATCGGGCGGAGCGCATCACACATTTCTCCCAGTGTGACATCAGCTCGCGCGCAATCAATTAATAAAGGCATAGTGTTTACTTCGGGGTCTTCTGCTCCACGTTGCAATGCTGATAATACGCGGTTGACTTCAGGATTGTTCCGATCTGCTCGAAGTTTTTTCAATCGTTCGGCTTGTTGCTTTTCGACAGTTTCATCAATTTGTAAAATATTCGGTTCGCCGAGTTCGTTGCCATCCATTTGATAGGCGTTCACGCCGACGATAACTTTTTCCTGACGTTCGACTGCGCGTTGGTATTGAAACGCCGATTCGTGAATTTCTTTTTGCGGGAAGCCCGCGTCAATGGCTTCAACCATTCCGCCGATAGCATCAATTTTTCGGAAGTATTCCCAGCATTCTTCTTCAAGTTCGTTCGTTAAATTCTCGACGAAATAGGAACCTCCGAGCGGATCAACGGTATTAATTACTCCGGTTTCTTCAGCAATGATTTGTTGCGTTCGAAGCGCAATCAATGCTGCTCGTTCCGTAGGCAAGGCCAACGCTTCATCATACGCGTCGCAGTGCAGGCTTTGCGCTCCGCCCAGAACTGCGGCAAGCGCCTGAATCGCTACGCGGGAAATGTTGTTGATCGGTTGCTGGACAGTCAACGAAACGCCCGCCGTTTGGGCGTGAAAGCGCATTTGCCACGATTTAGGATTTTTTGCTCCAAAGCGTTCTTTCATGACACGCGACCAGATTCGGCGAGCGGCGCGGTACTTCGCAATTTCTTCAAAAAAATCATTATGCGCATTAAAGAAAAATGAAAGTCGCGGCGCGAAATCGTCAACATCTAATCCAGCACGAATGCCGTATTCAACATACTCAATGCCATCACGCAAAGTGAAAGCTAATTCCTGTGCCGCCGTCGAACCGGCTTCGCGAATGTGATAACCGCTGATCGAAATTGAATTCCATCGAGGCATGTGTTCGGCGCAGAATTTGAATGTATCAGTCACCAATCGCATCGAAGGACGCGGCGGATAAATCCATTCTTTCTGCGCAATATATTCCTTGAGAATATCATTCTGCAAAGTTCCACTAATTTTGCGCCAATCGGCTCCCTGCTTTTCTGCGGCGGCTAAAAAAAACGCTAGAATCATCGAAGCTGGACAATTAATTGTCATCGAAGTCGTAACTTTTTCGAGTGGAATTCCATCGAATAAAACTTCCATGTCTTCACGTGAAGAAATCGCAACACCGCATTTTCCGACTTCGCCTTCCGCGAGCGCGTGATCCGAATCGTAGCCCATTAACGTCGGCAAATCGAAGGCCGTAGACAATCCCGTCTGACCGTGTTCGAGTAAATATTTAAAACGCTGATTTGTATCGGCAGCTGACCCGAATCCCGCAAATTGACGCATCGTCCATACCTTCGCGCGGTAGCCGGTGGGATGAATTCCCCGCGTATAAGGAGCTTCGCCAGGGAAGCCAATGTCTTCAGCAAAATTCTGATCCGCGAGGTCGTTCGGCGAATACAGCCGCTTGATTGGCATTAGCGAAGTCGTCGTGAATTCTCGCTGCGATTCAGGCAATTTTTGCAATGTGGGATTTAACGTGTTTTCTTCCCATTCCTGTTGTTGCGCTTCGATGGAATTGGCTTCTGTTTTAGTCATAAAGTTAAAGATTGGACGTGCGCCTTCGCAGTTGCTCCGAGCGTCTGTAAATTATATCCGCCTTCGAGACAGGAAACCACTCTACCTTCACAAGAATGTTTCGCCCACTCTTTCAACCGCAACGTCATCGCCGAAAAATCATTATCTTCTAATCGCAACTGTCCGAGCGGATCATAAAGATGCGCGTCAAAGCCTGCGGAAATAATGATCAAATCAGGTGTGAATTTTTTGGCGACGGTTTCCAGTGCTGCCTCAAATTTAATTCGATAATCCTCAGCCGAAGTAGCAGGCAGGATCGGCACATTTAAATTAAACCCTTCTCCTTCGTTAATCCCGATTTCATTGGCTGCGCCTGTTCCCGGATACCACGGATATTGATGCAGGCTCAGATAAAATACAGACGGATCGTTATAAAAAATATCCTGCGTTCCGTTCCCGTGATGCACGTCCCAATCAACGATGAGGACGCGGTTAATTGACTCATATTTTTGTTGCGCGTAACGGGCGGCGATGGCTACGTTGTTGTAGATGCAGAATCCCATCGAACGATCAATCGTGGCGTGATGACCAGGTGGACGACATAGGACGAAAGCATTTTGATTCTCATCCTCCATCACAAAATCGGTCGCGAGGCAGGCGCCGCCAGCTCCGAGTCGTGCGACATAATTCGTATCTTTAGAGATGACGGTATCGGCATCTAATAATACTCTTCTCTCGCACTCCGCCGTCGCCGATTCCATTCGATCGATAACTGGATTGGTGTGACAACGTAAAATCTCTGTTTCATCAACGGGAGTAGGAGTAAGTATTGTCACTTCCTCCCAAAGATTGCGATCAGCCTGAAGAGTTTCAGCTACGACGCTGTAACGCGCTGATCGTTCGGGATGTTCTCCCGTGTCATGAAGTAGAAAATCCTGACTGCAAATTATCGCTGTTGACATAAGAATCTATGTTAGTCGGAGAAAAATGGTTTAGCAAAGAAAAAAGCTCCCGACTGTGGCGTTTGTGCAGGCTCCTTCCAAACCGCCACAACGAATTCGTTAAACTAATCCCGTAACTCTTTTATTTTTACGCTTCGAAGGTTGGCACAACGCTTGCACAGTAGATTAGCGGATAAGCCGCCCGACGCTGTGTTGAGATTGCGGTTGATCCTGAAAAATTATTTTTCCGGGTATTAACCGTCGGAAAATCTCTATTGGAGAAACCTAACAAATGAAAAACAATATTCTTTCAATCTCTTTGTCTGCGGGTGTCTTGGCGACTGCTTTAATTCTGGGCGCTTGCTCTGAAACAAATACAACTCCTGGAAATACCGCTACTACTGGTAGTTCAGCAGCTCCTGCTTCCACAATTGCTGTCGTGACCACTTCAGCTTCTCCTGTAGCCTCACCTGCGGCTTCAGGCGGATCAATGACTGGTGCTATTTCCGGCGCAGCCGGAGCAGCAGCTGGCGCGGCTGGCGCAGCAGCGTCGAAAGCCGGTGAAGCGGCTAAAGATGCCGGCGCGATGGCGAGCAAAGCGGGCGAAGCAGCGAAGACAGCGGGAAGCGCAGCGGTCGGCACTGCCGGTGATGCAGCTAAAACAGCGGCAGGCGCGGCGGCTACCAAAGCTGGTGATGCGGCTCACGGCGCGGCAACCGCAGCTGGTGCGGCAGCGGCTAAAGCTGGTGACGCTGCTAACGCTGCAAAAACAGCAGCAGGCGCGGCGGCTAACAAAGCTGGCGATGCGATGAAGGCCGCTGGTGACAAGGTAGCTCCTGCTAAGAAGCAGTAACTTTTCTTCCGAAATTTTTCGGCGAAATCAAAAAAGCCTGATGGATTTTCCGTCAGGCTTTTTTGTTCAGAGTCGCGCGTTTACGCGTGTAAGTATTTTCTAGGAATCGTACACACGTAAACGGGTAACTCTGAACATTATATTTCTAAGGTTCGAGATTGATCCCGAATCGTTCCGCCATCCGATACAAAGTTCGCCGGTCAATTTGCAGAATTTCAGAAGCCTTTGTTTTATTGCCCTTTGCTGACTCAAGGACAAATAACAGATACCGTTTTTCCAATTCTTCCAGAGAAGGTAAATCGCTAAAAAGTTTACTCGTCTCAACACCGCTTTCATTACTTTTGTGGAGTGAATTACTTTTTATTTTGACTGGAAGGTCTTCTTCAGTAATAGTGTTTCCTCGCGTATGTAGCACCGCATGTTCAATCGTATTTTCTAATTCACGGACGTTTCCGCTCCACTCATGGTTTCTTAGATTTGAAAGAGCCTCAGCCGAAAGGGTCAACTTTTTTCCGGTGTCACGACAGGCTTTTTGCAGGAAATGAAGGGCGAGCAACGAAATATCTTCGCGGCGCTCTCGCAGGGGTGGCACGCGCAAAGTGATCACGCTGATACGATAAAATAAATCTTCTCTAAATCTTCCTGCTTTGACTTCATCTTCAAGATTTCGATGCGTAGCAGCTACGACGCGCACATCAACTTTTGTAGACTTACCGGAACCGACGCGCTTGATTTCGTTTTCCTGCAAGACACGCAGCAGTTTCACCTGCAAAGCGGGACTGGTTTCGCCGATTTCATCCAGAAATAATGTGCCGCTTTCAGCTTCTTCAAATAATCCTTTTTTATCTGCGACAGCTCCGGTGAAGCTGCCCTTGACGTGTCCGAATAATTCCGCTTCCAGTAAAGTTTCAGTTAACGCGCCGCAATTGACGGCGACAAATGCTTCGTCTTTGCGAGGGCAATTACTATGGATCGCTCGCGCAACTAATTCTTTTCCGGTTCCTGATTCGCCCGAAATAAGGACGGTCGAACGGTAGGCGGCGACTCGTGCAATTTCCATATAGAGTTCAATCATCTGACGACTGTGTCCGACTAATCCGGAAGCTTGTTGCGGAAGATGAGTTTCAATGGAAGGAGAAATTTCTTCGGAAGTAGACAAGGCCCGACGTGCGGTAGCGATTATTTCCTGTACATTAAATGGCTTGCTGATGAAATCAAAAGCACCTTCTTTTACTGCTTCGATGGCGGTTTCCAGGGTTCCAAAACCAGAAATTAAGATTACTTGCGGGGCAGGAATTAATTCTTTAAATCGCTTGAGAAGCGTAATACCGCCGACAGCTTCGTTAAGGTTGATGTCGCTGACGACTAATTGAAATTGATGTTTTCGCGACAGTTCAAGCGCAGTTTTAGAATTTTCAGCAGTCGTCACAACCCATTCCTGTTCTTCAAAAATTTCTTTTAGAAAATTGCAGGTGTCGCGGTCATCATCAATGACAAGAATATTATTCATAAATTAAATTTGGACTTTGGATTTTGAGCTTTGGGCTTTGGATAGATGTCCAAGACTTAAACTGTCGACGTTAGGCTTTCCGAAGACCAAAACCCAAAGGCCAAAGCTCATAATCCAATTCAGTTTTCAATTAGAGGCAGCAGGATAATAAATTCAGTTCCCTTATCAATTTCATTTGAGACACTAATTTCTCCGCCGTGTTCCTGAATTATTTTTTGGACTACGGTTAAGCCTAAGCCGCTGCCGCGTCCCTGAAGTTTCGTCGTAAATAAAGGATCAAAAATTCTGGCTTTGTCTTCATCGCTAATACCAAAGCCGGAATCGCGACAAACGATTTCTGCGTGAGGGCCTTTAACCTTCGTGGAAAAAAATAACTCTCCACCTTCCGGCATCGCATCCAAACTATTGTTGATAAGATTAATCAGCACTTGCTGTAACTGTTCGTGATCAGCGTTGATGATCGGATTTTCCTCACATAATTCCGTCTTTAGTTCAACTTCGTGCGCGGCTAAAGTTGGCGCCGTGACTTCAAAAATTCTTTGCAGCAGAGAATTCACATCTGTGGCAGCTAAGGTCGGTCGCGGACGTCTTGTGGAGTCCAGCATATTTCGAACAATTTTTTCAATCCGTTGAATTTGCGAGGCAATTAAGTTTAAACGGCTCAGCGTTTTTTCGTCAGTGGTTTTCAGTTCGAGCAGTTGCACATGTCCGGAAATTAAATTGAGCGGAGTGCCGACTTCGTGCGCGAATTGCGCGGCTAATTGTCCGGCAGCGGCTAAGCGTTCATAGCGGGTTAATTCGCGCTGAATATCAAATAATTCCGCGTTCGCGTCTTTGAGCTGGGTATTTGTTTCCGCCAGTTCAGTGGTCGCTTCACTAACTCTTACTTCTAATTGTTTTTGATATTTTGCGCGTTCACTGGTCATTTCTTTCAGACGCGAAACCATGTGATTGAAGACCGTCGCAACCTGTCCAAATTCGTCATTATCCCGAACTTTTGCGGAGACTTCGAGATTACCCTTTTCGACATCGGCAATGGCTTTCAAGAGGTCATCCAGAGGGCGATAAATTACCTGATTGAAGAGGCTGTAAAGTAATCCTGTGATAGAAATAATGGCCGCGGCGACCAGTCCCGCTGTCACCCAGATTAAGGTTTGCCAGTTCTTCGAAAGCGGTTCTCGTTCCATGCTCAGGGAGATGGCGCCGACTAAGCGAAACTGCGTCGCTTTATCGTTTGCGTCACGAATATATTCAAGCTTCGGAGCAGCCGCATAGATGAGTTGGCGATTGAATCCCTGCTCAAAAATTTCGCGCGGGTTAGAAACTGCCAGGCCCTTACTGAGGTCGGAAAATTCCGTTCCGGGAATATCTTCTTTTTTGGCGATTGGGTAATTGAATACATTTTGCATCCGCAGATCGTAAACGCGTACCTGGCGAAACTTTCCGGCTGAAGCATTACGTTGTAAAAAATTAGTCACAGCTAATTCAATATCCGAAAGCTTCACGTCTTCAGAGTTAGGGTCAGGAAGGGAATTGATCAATTGCAAAGCTAATTGTCTGGCGTGTTCGCCTTGATCGCCTTCCTCAACTTTGCGGGCTAAAGTGACGATTGTTAGCAACACTGCGATCAATACGGCTACCAAAATCAGCGAAATAATAATTGAAGTGCGAGTGTATATTTTTAGTTGGCGCATTAAAGTGTGACGACAGTATTGGAAAAATCTAAGCACTGCTATTTTACCTGAGTCGAATCTTTGGTAAAACAGTCAGTGTAAGTTTATTGGATTGTGCTATAATTCACTTTGAGTCAATTTAGTCTGCTTGCTGATTGAACTCTATTTTTAACTTCACTCATGAACGTCAAGCATAATCGGTTTTGGATCATTCGTCTTCTACGCCTGCCTGCAACTGCGGAACATAAACTCTCTAGCTTCATTCATCGTATTCCACCTGATATTCGTTTCGGCTGCAATTTTGCCTTGCTTTCTGTCGCGACAGCTTTTCTGATTTCTCATTCACAGATCAGCAGAATGCCGCATTGGCAACAATGGTTCGGATTAACCTTTGCCGTTGCTGGAATTTATTTTGCGCTGTATCAGGCAGCTACGCGGAGTAAATCTTTGCGCCTTCCATTTGCGACGACATTCTGGGTTGCCGCGCTGGCCATTTTTTTACAGACGGCGTTTACGCGGGTTGGATATTATCTTGCAGAAACTTTGACGCATAACCAGGATTTGAATGGGCATCTTTCAACCTTTGGGTTTGAATTGGCGATTCCGTTTGCGGCTTGTGCGCTGGTTTTAAGTGTTCTTGTGGGATCGCAAATTGCCTTGGTGGCTGCTTTAATCACTTCAATCTTTGCAGCTTTTATTTCCGAAGCAGGTGTTGCGATAGGCGTATATTCATTGATCGGCTCCATAGCAGCCATTGCAGGTTCTGAAAGGTATCGTTCGCGCAATGCGATTTCAATCGAAGTTCTGGTGATTGGTTCGGTCAATGCGGTGATGAGTTTGTTCATGCCGTTTATTGCAGGGCAAACACCTACACTTCGCGGAATATTTAATGGGGTTTTGTTAGGATTACTGAGTGGCTTGCAATCCGCCGCGATTGTCAGTTTGATTGTCCCGATTTTTGAATCTGCCTTTGATATTCTCACGGATATGAAATTGTTGGAGCTTTCCAACGCGGACAATCCGCTGCTGCGTGATTTGGCGATTAAAACTCCCGGAACGCATCATCATTCATTCATCGTTGCGACGCTGGCGGAATCTGCCGCCAAAGCGATTGGCGCAAATGATTTACTAGCAAAAACGGCATGTTTGTATCACGACATCGGCAAAATGGCGGCGCCGAAAATGTACATCGAAAATCAGAACGGGATGGAAAATCCGCATAATCAGGTGACCGCCAAAGATAGTGTGCGTATTGTCACCGGACACGTCCGTCGCGGCATTAAGTTAGGACAAGAGTTCGGATTACCGCAGCAAATTATTGATTTTATTCCGCAGCATCACGGCACTCGAATTCTGGCGTACTTTTATCATAAAGCTAAATCTGAGGCTGAAGAACGTGGTGAAACAGTTGATCCCGGTGAGTTCCGCTATCCTGGCCCGAAGCCGCAAACAAAAGAAGCAGTGATTGTGATGTTAGCCGATGGAGCCGAAGCGGCAGTGCGATCTTTGCACGAACATTCAATCGAAAATATTCGAGCGATCATTAAAAAAATTATTGATCATATTGTCGCAGACGGGCAATTCAACGAAAGTGATGTGACATTGCAGGAGCTTGATGTGATCCGCGAAAGCCTGATAAATACGCTTGCCAGCATCCATCATCAACGCGTGAGCTATCCGGGTTTCAACCCTTCGAAAGACGATAAGCCAGACTCGGATGATGACAAAGATCGTGAACCACCCTTGCCCTCAACTCTACAAGCAGGAGTACGATAGGCGTCCCCGCCTGTCGAAGCGTACATTATTGGTTCTGGTAGAATAATTTTTAACGAGAAGAGGACAGCGGAGGACGCCTGTCCTACCCTACCATCTATTCCGCCGTTGTCCGATATTATCAGTGCCAAAGGTTCCAATCCCGCGCAAGGTGAATGAGAATAAAAATCTGTTCTCATTTCGAAATCCAGCTTTAAATGTGTAGTTCTGGAATTGGAAACTGCAACAATCCCACGCCCAGCCGCCAGTCGTAATCAAGTTGATATAACGAGGATCGCGTGCAGTTCCATCAAAAAAACGCGTCCGCAAATCATAGGCGACAGTTAATCCCATGTACGGGCCTTTCACCGCCGTCCCTAAAAACAGGGAAGTGTCCATCTGATTTCCTGGCAGTGTCGTCTGATCGTACTGCGTTCCTTTGCCTGGTAGCCAGCGCGTCAAATACCACGATTGACTGATTTGGTAGAGGCGGCGGCGGAGTCCGCCGGTAAATGACAAATTTCGCAACTCACCGTTATTTGAATCTACATCCATTTTGAAATCCGTGAATGTCGCTTCAGTTGGACGAACTCTGGCATTAACGGACAGTGGAGAGAAATTTCGTAAATACCCCAAATAAGAAAAGCCGGTCAATGTATTCAATGGAAAAAATTGATTCCGTTTATCCTGCTGAAGCGCGCCGCCAAATTCAGGATCAAAGAAATGTTTTTGGGCAATCGTTAACGTGAGCCACTCATAAGGCTGAGAACTTTTGCCATCAGGATTTAGACGCTTCACCAGAAAACGATTGGTGACTCCATATTCGATTTCATTCGTGTCAGCAATCGCATCCCGTTCATCGAACCTTAAATTGCTGGTGTAATCATGAATGCCTACGATGCGGCGATACGTCGCAAAAGGTTCAATCAAATGCTTGAATTTTGCCGAGCCGTCCCGTTTTCGAAAGATACGCGAAAACATCGGAGGTCGAATATCAAGACTGAAATCGGCGTAATTTCGCAGCAGATTATTTCCGAGTACCTGCTGCGTGACTGGATTAAAACTGTCGCTATAAAAAGTCGAACGAAGCGCCAGACTCGGTGTCAGCGTAAAGCCCTTGAAAGATTTTAACGGAAAAGTAAAACTCGGATGTATGTCCAATCGTTGAGAGACGCCTGGCGTCTTCAACGTTGTCGTATCTCCAACCAACACCGAACGTTTCAGTCCTTCCATGGAACTCTCGAAGCCAAAATAAATCGGAATGGAATCAGAAATCTTTTCGCTGCGTTTATTTAGTTCAAAGCTGGGCGCTTGTCGCGTTTTGATAATTCTCGAGCCAAGAAAAATCGTTTGCTCGTTGATCGAAGCATTAAAACTGTATGCGCCGAAATTTTTGTTCACATAAAACTGTGAACGCTCTTCGGGAGAAATGGCCTGTTGCGCATTTTCTGCAAAAACCTGACGAAAGGAAAAATTTGAAGTGATATTGACATCAGCAACCGCGACGAATCCATTCTTAAAATATTGAACAGCATCCGCGTAAAAACTGCTTCCGCCTTGATTCGCCAAACGACATAAGCGTGGATTGGAAGCCAGCGGCGGCTGTCCGGCGCATTGCTGATCTGTGATCGCGGCAGTTTCGCCTCCGAATAAACGATCCTTAACAATGAAAGTTCCAAAGGCAATACGGGAATTTTCATCGGGACGCGCTCGAAAATCCATTCCAAGCCCAAGTCCGCGTTTGGTGAAAACATCTGTTCGGAGCAATATATCCGCGCTCCGCCCAAGTTCCTGATAGTAGCCTAAATGCAAGGTTCTTCCCTTGATATTTGAAGTTCCCGAAGACGGCAACAGAAAGCCCGAAGCGCGTTCTTTTTTGCTTATAGAAAGCGATAAATAAGGCAGATACAAAACCGGAAAATTCTTGATTCTGAAAATCGGATTGTACATCACTGCTTTATCGTTAATCGTAATTCTGGCGCGCTTGGCAGTGAAGCTCCATTTAGGAACAGCTTCCTGACAAGCCGTGATTTTCGCGTTTTCAACGTTGTAGCTTAGTTCGCCAACTTTATCTGTTCGGGTGGCGTCAATCACTACGGTCGTGCCGTCAGGCGTTCGATCTGTGTATGAAGTCGAAGTAAATAAAGTACCGCGCTTGGTTTCTAAATTTAATTCAACTTTTTCAGCAATGACGGATTGTCCCTGTTGCTCGAAAAATACATTTCCCTCTGCGACTACATCATTTGTTGCCTCATTAAAAGTGATGCGGTCGGAATAAATTGTGATGTCGGAAAAGTCGAGATGGACATTGCCGGTACTGATGACTACATTTCCCTGCGCTTCTTTGCGATCAGCGGTGATAGTCACTTCCTCATCAGCATTAGTTGGCAGTTTGGTGGTGACGATCAGCCGGGTTTCGGGTTGAACCCTTCGCATCGCACGTCTTGACGCATCAGCTTCGGAGAGCGGGTTCTCAACTTTTTTTTCGGTTTGTGAAGGGTCTTGTCCGAATGCAGGAACGAGGAAAAATAATCCAAGCAATATTGACAGGAAACCAGAAGGGAAATGATAACGATGGTTGTTCGGCAAAAGCATTAACAGCAAATCTCAGTAAAAACGCAGGGGGCTGTACGTCAGCGCAATACAGAACTTTATCACGGCGAAGGGGAGATTTACAGTTCAGGATTGTCGTTTAGAGTTACGCGTTTACGCGTGCACGCTTTTTTTAAAAAAGCGTGCACGCGTAACTTTAAACGAATGTATCCTATACATTCTCAATCAGATGATTTTCAAATTGAGCCCGCAGCACTTTTTTATCGAATTTTCCGACACTGGTTTTTGGAACGACTTCAATAAACACGACATCATCGGGAGTCCACCATTTGGCAATTTTGCCTTCGAGAAATTCCAGCACAGCTTTTTTATCAATTTCAGAGTCTGGTTTTTTGACGACACAAGCGAGGGGACGTTCCTGCCATCTGGCGTGATTTACACCAATCACAGCGGCTTCGAGGACGCCCGGCATTGCCATAATCATATTTTCCATGTCGACGGATGAAATCCATTCGCCGCCACTTTTAATCACGTCTTTGGCGCGATCCGCGATGCCCATATATCCTTCGGCATCCATCGTCGCAATATCGCCGGTATCGAACCAGCCATTGGGAAAACGGTCTGCGGCATCAGCTTTATAATATTCGCTGCAAATCCACGGCCCACGAATTAACAGCTTACCCATCGAAATTCCATCGTTCGGGACTTCGTTGCCGTTGTCGTCTTCGATCCGGATTTCCAGGCCGGTTGCCACAACCCCAGCGCGTTGTTTGACATCCAGAATCTTACTTCGTTCCCACTCTTTCATAGCAGGTTTGATTCTTCCCACTGTCCCGAGCGGAGAAGTTTCCGTCATTCCCCAGGCCTGAACGAATTCGATATTAAGGTTGTCTTCGAGCCATTCAATCAATGCGCGGGGGGGAGCTGATCCACCACAAACCATTGTTCTCAGGCTCGACAAATCGTATTTGCCAGGATTGGCGACGATTTCATTTTTGACGCCGAGCCAGATGGTTGGAACGCCGGCAGTGAAATTCACTTTCTCATCCTGAATCAATTGACAGATCGATGCGCCGTCCATTGTCGCGCCGGGGAAAACCTGCTTCGCGCCAATCATCGTCGCGATATACGGTAAGCCCCAGGCATTCGCATGAAACATCGGTACGACCGCCATAATCGTATCTTGTCGGGTTAGACCCAGATTATCGGGCAGCGCGCTTGAGATCGCGTGCAGGTAATTTGAGCGGTGCGTATACAACGCACCCTTAGGATTTCCCGTCGTGCCTGACGTATAACACAAACCCATCGGCGTGTTTTCATCTAAATCAGGCCACTCAAAATCAGCACTTTCAGCCGCGAGTAACGTTTCATAATTCAGAGCATTCGGCAGAGAAGTTTTAAATTCTCCGCTGTTGCTCATGACAATATAATTTTTTACGGTTGTTAATTCTCCGGCGATGCGTTCAATTAATGGCAGTAAGTCTTCGTCAACGCAGATAATTTTATCTTCGGCGTGATTGATGACGTAGGCTAATTGCTCAGCGGAGAGCCGTAAATTCAAAGTATGAAGCACGGCTCCCATGTTGGGAACGGCGTTATAAAGTTCGAGATGGCGAAAATTGTTCCAGGCTAAAGTGGCTACTCGGTCGCCCCGTTCGATCCCAAGATTTTGTAGTGCGCTGGCGAGCTGTTTAGCTCTCGAACCAATTTCAGCGTAGGTATGCCGATGGATTCCATCGCGCATTTTAGAAACGACTTCAATTTCCGGAGCGTAAAGCGGGCCGCGCTCCATCAAAACTTTCATGGTAAGTTGAGACTGCATCATGGTCATAAATATTCTCCCTGAATGTAAAAGTAATTACTGCTCGAATGACGAAGCGTAAATTACCACTGCTCCAGGTTTGTCTCAAGATGCAACGTGACAGTTTGTGAAGTGACACAGGAGGCGAGTAAAGATAAGCGGGTTTACCGTCTATCGTTTATTGCCTACTTTCTTAGTCTTTGATCCTACCAATTCCTGCCAGATAATTTCTTCATTCGCCTCGGCTTCCGCTTCTAATTCTTTCAGTAAAGTGTCGCGCTGGGAAATTCGATCCCGCAGAAACGGTGTAGAACTCCCCGGAGTATTTTCGTGCGCATTGACGAGGATACTTTCGTTCGTGACTTCAACCAGCTCATTGACCATACGCGCGCGCAGACTATTTTTCAGGATAAATCTGGCATGACTTAACTCGTGGCCTAAAACTTCTGCATAGCGTTGCTCTTTCTTGAGAAATTGAAATGCGATGAATCCATTTTTTCGTGCAGCCGCAGGAGCAATCAAAGCATTGTCAATGTTGCCTAGAAACAACCTGAGCGTCACGGTGTGGCTTTGACAGGCAGGATCAAAGCTTTCGATGGAAAGGCTTCCGGCGCTGTTGGAGTGAAATTCAGGCGATTTTATTATTTCGATCATGATGGTGTGATCTGACTTTGCCGCCCATTGCCATAAACTATTCAGGGTTGGAAAAAGTGCCTCCTCATTGAGGCCTTTTTGTGTTGCAATTTTTTCAATGGCTTTCCATTTAATTAAATCATTTTTAGAAAGTCGTGAAGTATTGAAGCCTCCGCGCCTGATCGAAAGTTTTGGGATTGATATGGATGCGTCAGAGCCGTATTTATAAATCATCGTCCCGGAATGTGGATTTTTAGTTGACGAAGTAGCGATGAAAGACGAGCTAATCATCTGCGCTGCAGCCACATCCCAATGAGTTGAGAAGGCGAATAGTAAAAGTAGAATTCGAGCAGGTGCGTTATCCAGCTTCATGGCGAAGCCTCCACAGAAATAAAAATCAAATTGTTGCTAAGAGTGTGTTGCGTTAGTTCAATGAATTATGGCTTGAGTGGGATCGGATGCGCGGGGAAGCGCAAGAGAAATCCGATAACAATCGGAGTATAGCGCAGAAATTTGCAGTGTAAATAATTATTTTCTGAAGCGCGGGACTGGAGCGTGAGCGTCTCGCTTGCCCCGTTCGCCAGCGCAATACTGGGAGCGCAAGCATCCTGCTTGCTTCGTTTGCCAGCGCGAGCGTCGCAAACGCAGTGGCGAGGAGATAACCTGAAGTTTAAGTGAATTTCTTGCCACGTCACGCGAGCGGCCTTGCACGCGCTCGCGAGGCAAGCGAGATGCTCGCGCTCCAGTCGGGGTCAACCATAGAAATGAAAATTATCCCTGTGGAGTTACCGTCGGAGCTGGAGCAGGTGTAACCGCAGTCGAAGCCGCCTTTTTCAGGTACTCATCGGCATTTTTTTTGTCGCCGATTTCCTTGTAAGCCAGCGACAAGTGAGCATAAATATTTGGCAGTTTGTCATTCAGTTTTGCAGCTTCGAGGAGGCTGGCGATAGCGGGTTTGAATTGCTTGAGTTCAAGCTGAGAGAGTCCCATAAAATAGTAAAATTCAGCATTACCGGGATGTTTCTCCAGAAGTTTCTGATAACTGTCACGCGCCTTGTCGTAGCGTCGTTCTTCAAACAAGACACGCGCCGCGGCAACTTCAGGCTCAACCGGAATTGGGGTTCCCACTTCACCGGAAGCCTGCGCCTGTTCACCCCACACAAATGCTTTAATTTGGGGCAAATTCATTCCTGCATAAATTGCCGTAGCAATGATGCCTCCTAAAATCAGGATTTGAAAAATGGCGCTGATGAAAGTTTTTTTCTCTTCACGGTCAGATCTGGATTCAGGTTTACTATCGGTTGATTCACTTTCTGTGGTCGCAGCAGGTTCCGTAAAATCTACATTAATCCTCGAATTGGCAGCTGATGGAGTAGTGACAAAAGTTTTTGCCATTTGCGGACGAGTCGCATCTTCAATGTAGGCACGTTCGCCGCAATCAACAATGACGGCAGTTAAATTATCTTCCGCTCCTCGTGCAAAACACATTTCTTTCAGCTGCTCGCAAATGTTGTTTGGATTTTGTCCGCTTCGCATCAGCTGGAGCAGCTCTTCATCGCTGACATGTCGGGTAATCCCGTCGCTGCAAAGCAGGAAGCTGGTGTGATGATCAATCGTCACAATTTTATAATCGGCTTCGACGGCAGCATCACCGCCCAGCGCACGATTGATAATATTTTTGTGGGGATGATTTTCCGCCTGTTCAGGCGTAATGGTTCCAGCGCGTAATGCATCATTCACTTCACTGTGATCTTCGGTCTCGCAAAATAATTGTTTGCCGTCGAAGCGATACACTCGGCTGTCACCAACATGCGCAATGATCGCACGCATTCCGTCAATCGCAACCACCGTCAGGGTAGTCGCCATTCCTTCTAAATCTGCGACTTCGTGCGCAGTGGAGAAAATGCTTTGGTTGGCGTAGGCGATGGTTTCTTTGACGAGTGCCAGCAATTCGCCATCAGGTCGGTCAGAGAAAACTTCACGGAAAATATCAACTGCGGTTTGGCTGGCAACCTGTCCGCCGCGATGACCGCCGACACCGTCGCAGACTACGAATAATCCCTGTTCGGGAATAGTCAAAAAGCGGTCTTCATTCGCGGTGCGACGTGAATTTAATCCTTTGTCGGTCACTGTCCCGATAGTGAATTTTAGCTTCAGCATATTCTCGATAAATGAAACATTATTCAGGTTGAGAGTCAAATTTATGAACTGTTGAATGTAAAACGAACTAACAGTTCGCGCTACTATTTTCGCTTCAAGAATTTTAATTCATTGGGGCTGAATGATTTCAACTGCTTCCACAACAAAAGTACGCTGCCATCGTTTGATTGATTGATGACGCGGAAGATATACACCGCATCCGTTTTTTTATAGTTAATGGATCGCATTGCATAGGTTGTATCTGTTTTTGAAAGTGCGCCGCCTTGAAATCGCAAGTTGTCTTTCACGATTCCAGTACGTAAGATTTTGCGTTGGTTTGCCAATTCAATCGTATCTTTCGGCGGTAAGAAATCGAGTAAAAACTTAAGAGCTGGATGTTCGAGATTCACATTTTCTAACGGCATATTTCCAAGCTCAGCGAACACCGCGAATTCGTTGCCGGAAGTATAAGTAAAACTTTGGGCAGCTCCTCCTGAAGAGGCAATCGTAGTGCGTTTCATCTCAGAATAGGCGGGAAGAAAAACACTGTCATACAATCGAATTTGCGCCCATTCATCAGCGATATGGTTTCGCTTGACGAAGGAATAATAAGTGCCGCTGCCGGGAATATTCGGGAACGCTGATTGGGTTCGGACGTCGTTAACTGCGAGTTTATTTTCTTGAAAGGAGAGTAATTTTACGATCCCCGTATTTGGTTGTTTGAGGAATGCTGAATATTTTTCGAGAAGTTTATCATCAACGGCAATTAATAATTTTTCTTGAGCAGGTAATTCATTTTCATTCGCGTAAAGAATTGGATGATCATTTTTGTTAGCTCTGGGATTCGCGGTGGAAGCCTCCATTTTTGCTTTGACCGCATTTGTGCCTTTTTGATCTTCTTCGCGGATTTTTCTTTGCAATTCTTCGCGAGCCAAAATGTCTTCAATGCGTGGAGCTTGCCCGAAAATAACCAAAGGAATAGATAGAAACAAAATTGATCCACTGAATGTATTTATAAGTCTATGAAAAAGATTCATAAGAATTATTTCAAGCATTTGCCTTCAGCTCAGGCATAGCATTTCTATGAGAAATTGCCATCAACATTCCGAGCATCACAAAGCTGGTAATCAATGACCATCCGCCGTGACTCACGAATGGCAAAGTGATTCCCGTCATTGGTAACATCCTGATCACCCCGCCAATATTGACGATTGCTTGAAAACATAAAAATGCCGTAATCCCCGCCGCCAATAATTTGGTAAACATATCGCGTGCATCAATCGCAGTTTTCATTCCGGCTGCCATCAAAATTAGTGTCGCGAGAATTATAATTAATCCGCCGAGCAATCCGGTCTCTTCGGCTATTGAAGAATAAATAAAATCTGAATCGGCAATCGGGACGATTTCAGGAAATCCTCTTCCAAATCCTGAACCTAACACGTGCCCGTCACTGACGCCGAATAATGCCTGTGTAGGTTGAAACGCGTACGAATCATACCAGGCTTCTTCGTTCGTCCGGCCTCGCGAAGTCAGGCGATCCGATTCAGTTTTCCACCACCAATCTTCTTCGGGATCAGGCGGGCTACCCGCGTGCAACCATAAATGAAAGCGTTGATGAATTCGTTTGGGAACGCCGAGGCTGACCATATTTTTAACGCGTTCGACAGCGCCGACCTGTTCCTGATCGGTGAAAATTCCCGTGATTGTGTTGTAGGCTCCCGCGAAAAGAATCGAACCGCCAAACAGCGTCGCAATCAATACAATCGCCATTGTGACCTGTGGCAAGCGCCGCACGGCTACGATGTAAAGCGTCACATATGCGCCAAAAAATACGAGCATTTGCCCGAAATCTGAGAGCGCAAAAAACGGGATAATTGGCATCGCTGCCACTGCCAGAAACGGTAGTAAAAATCTGAGCGAAGGAACTCCCCAATAGGTTCGCGAAAGGTTACGGTAATGATCAGCGAGCATTCCGGCGTAGCTCAAGAGAAATGTAATTTTCACGGGTTCCCACGGCGTTGTCTTCCCTAAAAATTTTCCGGCACTCGAACCGACTACGGCAATTAATAAAAAGGGAAGTGTCGTCGCGACTCCGATTAAAAAGGAGTGCCGTTGCAACCAGAGCAAGACGTCATCACGCTTGAGAAAACTAAACGCCAAAGCAAAACCTGCCAGCGCCATTAAAGGGATCAAACTGGAAGAAGCTGTGATAACACGCGAAATCGTCCAGTAGGATTCTTCCTGCGCGTCGTTGGCATTGATGTTGATTTGATAATTCGGATCGCCGAACAGCGCCTTTTTCTTATCGGCATCGTAGTGTTCATTTACAAATCGTTGCCGCAGCGTCTGCGTCTTTTCCAGCCGCGCCGCAGATTTCGAACGAGCCGAATATTCAGGATCAGTGAACAGCCGATACTGCGCAATCATCCCAACACAGAAAAGCAAAATTGCGAGCGTAAAAAGTGCGAGATTTCCTTTGTATTTATGCCGCCGCGTCAACCATAAAAACACAAATAATATCGGCAGCAACAAAAACAAATCACGTCCTGCGAGCAATAGCGACGGAGTGAATCCGCGCGTAACTCCGGCGCGATAAATGGCGAGATACGCTAGCGCATTCAATCCAAACAACAATGTTAATAAGAACAAATGAGAAGAAGGGCGATTCCGCATTGATGTGGCTCCAGAAAAATCAGTCGTCCGAAACTAAATAAGACCTCTATCGTTTTTGACAGCGAGGACAATAATACGTCGAACGTCCGCCTTGTGTGAAGCGCTCAATCAGCGTTTCGCACTTAAAACAAGGCTTGCCTTCGCGTTCATAAGCCTTCGTCATGGATTCGTAAACACCACCAGTATAGCTGCCATCCAATTCAGCGGGATTCATATTCATCGTACTGTTATTGGCAATCGCTTCGTTGAGAACGTGGAGGATCATTTTTCTCAAAATTTTAATGCGCGGCAGGCTCAGCAGGGAAGAGCTGAGTTTGGGATGAATTCCAGACAGAAAAAGAGCTTCTGAGGCGTAGATATTTCCGAGTCCTGAAACTTTGGTTTGATCCAAAAGAGTTAATTTTATTGGTTGTTTGCTGCGTTTGAGAATTGTTTGCAGATACTTGTCTGTGAATTCTTCGCTGAAAGGTTCTGGAGCGAGTTTAGTGATATACTTTGAATCTGGAACCTCAGCAGTTCGCAGCAAATGCATCATCGCAAAGTGTCGTTGATCGGTGAACGCCAGCTTTTTGTTTTGATCCAATGTGAAGAGCGCGTGTGTATGCTTTGGGTCTTCTGCCGTTTTTTCAAGGTAATGAAAACGTCCAGTCATCCGCAAATGGACGATCAATGTTCGTTGATTATCGAAATGAAGAAGGATGTGTTTGCCGCGTCGCGTGACTGATTCGACGATTGTATTTTTCAGCCAGAGCGAAAATTGTCGTGGCGAATTTTCAGCAGCTAAGGCAGGGCGAATTAATTGTGATTTCAGGAATTGGCGACCAACCAGGAGGCTCTTTAGATGTCGTGTCACCATTTCAACTTCAGGTAATTCAGGCATAAGTTTTAAAATGCAGAAGCCCGCACGCAGTAAGGGCGCTGGTACTCGTAGATGGACAAATAAGAAAATGCAAAAGTTCGAGTGGAGTACTGGCGCCTTACTGCGTGCGGGCTTCTGCATTTAGCATTTGTGAGTCCAATAATTTACAAACTAACATGCCTGTGCGAAGATTAATTTGTCAAATTTCACGTCGGAAAAATTGTTTTTGGAGGCTGAGAAATGGTTCCCGCTCACTCTGTTCAGCATCGAAAATTGTCAATAGTTATTCCTGTTTTTAATGAAGAAGAAAATTTACCGCTGACCATTGAAGGCATCTTTTCTGTGTTGGGGGCAGACCCAAACTTTTTGGAACTGGTCTTGATTGATGATGGCAGCCAGGATCGTACCGTAGAAATTGCTAAGGAATTTATTGAACGCGAACCACGCATTCGAATGGTTCGGCACGATAGAAATCGTGGCCTTGGGGCAGCTATAAAAACCGGATTACAAGCTGCTGAAGGCGATCTGGCGCTTTACACGGATGCAGATTTGCCTTTTGATTTTAAGCTGATACCTGAATTGCTGAGGCTGTCGAAATCAAACAATATCGTCATTGGTTGTCGCCAGAATCGCGGCGAGGGCGGGCGACGTTGGATACTCACGAAGGGCTATAATTTGATAACCTGGCTGGCGCTGGGCGTAAAAGTTCAGGATGTGAATTTTGCCTGTAAGTTAATTCCCAAACGCGCGATTCAGGAAATGAAATTACAATCTGAAGGTTCTTTTATAGATGCAGAAATTTTACTGGAATGTCGGCGGTTGGGGTATGCGATTATTGAGTTGCCGATGAAATATTTCCCTCGGCAACTCGGACAATCTACTCTGTCACGTCCTGGAGTTATCGTTAGCGTCGTGATTGAACTGTTCCAGTATCTAATCCGAAGCGCCTCCCTCCCTCATTATGAAATTGTCGAAGAAGCTGATCGTCAACGCTGATGATTACGGGCTTTGTCCCGAAGTTAACGAGGCTGTTGAAATAATTGCCGCAGCCGGACGATTGGGCGGAGCTTCACTTTTGGTCAATGGAAAATCTTTAGATTCAGCGATTCAATTTCTTCGAATTAATCCACAAATTAGCGCAGGGATTCACCTGAACGTTATTGAAGGAACGCCGTCAGCGCCAATGAATACAGTACAATCATTACTGGGGGCAGAAAATTGCTTTCTCGGATTTCGAGGTTTGTTGCAGCGATGGATGTGGCAACCAGGACGTGTTAAGCGAGAGGTCGAAATCGAATGGCGAACGCAAATCAGGCGAATGCAATCCGCCGGAATACTAATTTCACATGCCGACAGTCATCAACATTTTCACGCATTCCCGTTCGCGTTTTCTATTGCTCTAAGACTTTGCGAGGAATTCAAAATCCCCTTTCTTCGCATGCCGCATGAGCAGCGAAGCCAATCAATTCGCGGTGCATCTTCGCTGGCGATTTGGTCTTCATTGGCTGCAGCACGATTCATCGCTCCGGCTTCAAAGATTAGGCATAACGATCATTTTTTAGGATTTGAGCGAGCAGGGAATTACGATTTAGAATCCTTAGTTGAGGATGTGAAATCGTTACGTGAAGGCGTGACCGAACTGGCCTTGCATCCAAGTGTTCTCGAGAATTATCCGTACACAGGCCTGCGCGGCAGGTCAGAACTTTTGGCGGTTTTGGATGATTCATTGGTCGAAGCGTTGACCGCTGAAAAGGTTGAATTAACCGCCTGGAACAAATTATAACGAACTCGCGAAGCGTTTGGAGTACGGCTGCTCCGAGC
>JAYTCQ010000374.1:0-19766 GCA_043736395.1 Blastocatellia bacterium
TTCCTGACGATCCGGCAATGCTCGAAATGACGAAAAAAGCCCGTGCTGAAATCGGCATCGTCCAGCAAAGAGTTGCCGAAGAAATCGCGGCAGCGCATGCGGCAAACAGCAAAAATATGGCGGCGATTTTTGCGACTTCAGAAACCTGCGCGAAGTGTCATTCGGCAGAATATGAGAAGTGGAAGACTACGCGGCACTCAAACGCATTCGCTGGACTCGAAACCAAAAATCGCACTTTCGATAATGCCTGTGTCGGATGCCATTCGGTTGGCTTTCAAAAGGATGGTTTTATCAACATCAAAGCCACGCCACAATTCGCTAACGTCCAATGCGAATCGTGTCACGGCCCCGGAGCTGCGCACGCCGCGATGCCGAAGAAAGGTGAATACACAACACCTTCTACTCCATCCGCATGCATCACTTGTCACGACCGTGAGAACAGTCCCGATTTTGTTTTTGATAAATATTGGCGTGAAGTTTCGCACGGAAAAAAATGACAGGAATAGACCGCAGATTTGGCGGATTAAGCGGGTTTTCGCTGATCTGATCCGCGTGAATCTGCTTAATCCGCGTCATCTGTGATCTATCAATTATGAACGAAGAAACTATTATTGAACTACCCGAAGAAATTCCTGATCTCGCCGCTGCCTATCCCGAACTGGCACACCTCAAAGCCGCCAACGAAGCATTGCGCGAACGCGGTCAACATTGGTTATTCTCGACATTCGAGAAAATTTCACAGCCCAATCCAGACCTGCAAATCGGTCAACAGGATTGGCAATTTGAAGTGGATCGAAACGTGATGATCGGCGCACGAATGGGAATCCGTTTTCGTGACCAAACGCTCACCATCGAAGTCGGCTGGCCGCGCGAACAATCCCACGGCATTGTCCCCGATTTAGGCTTAGCCCGCGCCCGTATCAGCCACAGCCCGAACGTCACGATTGATGCGAATTTATTGGATATTTTGACGCTGAGAAAAGAAAAAGATAGTGATGAAGTGAATTGGTATAAACTGAAAAATAATCAGGTTGGGGAGAAAATTACGGAAGAAGGTTTGCAAGGTTATTTGGCACACTTAACTATTCACTAATACTTTATTATTTAATGGGTGCATGACAGTAATTGTTATCTTACTTTTACATTACAAACATATTTCTTCCGCTGATCAATCACCTATCCCTAATGGGTTTATGCGTAATTTTATTTGCAGGGTTCCTGTCTTTCCAGATTCAATTATTATCTTTTTCCGCTGATATTTCTTAAACCCGTTTGCTTCCACAATAATCTGATAAGTACCTGCTGGTAATGCAATTTTGAAGTTACCATTCATATCACTTGTTACTTGCTGAAGATTATTTTTATCTTTCAAGACGATTTTGGCCATTGTCACTCTTGCATCAACAGGATCAACTACAGTTCCTTCAAGTACTCCTTTTTTATCTGCTTCTGACTGTGACGGTGTTGCTGGAGAAGGTGGTTGTCCATTCAAAAACGGATAATAGCCCTCCCACTTCCATGGTGTATATTTATCCTTGATAAGAACTTCCAATAATTCCTTAAAAATGCTGTCGCCATTGCTGCTATTGGACATAAATGCGATGCCGATTTTTTTATCAGGAAATACTACGAAATGATTTTCCCAGCCGTCGTCGTGACCTTCTTTGAAAAATGCTTTGCCGTATGGCGTTTCAAATAAACCAACGCCAATGCCATACGCCAATTTAATCTTACGATTTTCGCTCGTGGTTTCTGTATTGAGCGACGGAAACTGCGCTGCGGAATAAATCTGAATTTGCGGTTTTAGCATTTCGTTTTTGGCTGCTTTCGTCTGGGCTTTGCCTTGCATGACAGCTTCCAGAAAGCGTGCAAAATCGCTGATCGTCGTATCCATCGAACCAGCCGCACGGACACTTTTACGCATGTTGTGTCCGACTACTTTTTCTTTTTCGTCGTAACCAATCGTCAGGTCAGCTTTGAATTTCTCGTCCCAGGTCATGCTTGTCGAAGTCATTCCGAACGGTTTAAAAATGCGGTCGCGCATCATTTCGCCAACATCTTTTTTGGTGACAGTTTCGATCACAAACTGGGCGAGATTAATGCCTTCGCCAGAGTAAGCGTAACGCGTTCCCGGCGTGAAATTTATATTTAACTTTTTATCAGGATTCAGAAAAGCAAAGTTCGGAAATCCCGTCGTATGACTGAGCAACATTCGCATCGTGATAAGTTTGTAGCGTTCATCAGCGGCGAGGTCTTTATACTTTTCGTATTCGGGCAGCGGCTTCGGCAAGTATTGCTGAATCGGCTTGTCGAGATCAATCACGCCTTCAGAGACTAATTGCATCACGAAATAAGCGAATACCGATTTTGTGAAGGAAGCACCGTACATCACAGAATTTTCAGTCAGCGGCAAATTGGCTTCCTTGTTACGCAAACCGAAGCTTTTGACATAGGCAATTTTGTTATCGTTAAGAATCGCCAGACTCAGTCCTGTGACGTGCGCTTCACGCATAAGCCGCGTCACCGTTTGGTCAACTTCTGAGGTAGAGATGCGGCTGCCATCAAGCCGTTTGAGATGGATATTTTGTCCAAATGTAGAGATCGGCAAAATAAAACTCAACAGGATAACAACTGGTTTGAATGCCTTCATTATTTCACTTCTTCCCCAACATATTCCTTCAAATAAGTATTCCCTTTATATTCCATTTCCTGATGGATGCCGATTTTTGAGGTGTAATATCCCCGCGCAGTCCGTTGTTTTAATTCCACAAAAAACTGCTCTTCGGGCAACGTAGGATTTTGTTCGGATTGCGCCATTTTTGCGACGACGGCTTCGCGTTGTTCGGCGGAGGCTTTCAAAAATAATTTGCCGTGCATCTTCTGGCTGAGGGCGTCAATTAATTTTAATCCGGTACGCCATTGTTCACGCGGTTCGTTCGTGAAAGCTTCGGCTAAGCGGGCGTCAATATACGCGGCAACTTTTGCGGCGCGCGCTCCCGGAGAATGTTCATCTGTTGGGATAATAATTTCCGTTAATTCATCCACCAGTTTAAATTCCTGTGGAGTGAAAAACAGATGCGCTTTCGCTTTAGATTTTGGCTGACCCAAAACGGGAACGGCTACCGTCGCAGCCGCTGTCGCTTTGAGCATTTCGCGTCGTGTGACTAAATTTTCTTTCACGAATACCCTTTGTCTCGAAACGCGAACAGATAAAGTCCGGCTCCGACGAATGGAATTAATAAAATCAGGACAAGTAAAACTATTTTGGTCGTGAGATCGCGCCGTGAATTCATCACATCCGAAATCGCGAGGATGTCGAGGATGATGGCTCCAATTGAAAATAAAGTACTGAACATAATTGCTATCCTCCTTTGAATAACTGTTTCTCAAACAGACTACGAAACAATATGCTCAAGAGTTCATTAAAAACGTAGACAGGATTGACAAGATTTGGAACAAGATTGACAGAAAATTTTTGGCTTTGCTCTTAGCCTGTAAATCCTGAAAAAATCTTGTCAATCATGTCTAAATTTTTCCTAACCACCAAGCTTAGCTTTCACTAATCCACTGACAATTTTTCCGTCTACGGCTTGCCCGACCAGTTTCGCCATCGTGGCTTTCATCACTAAACCCATCTGTTGCGGAGAATTTGCGCCTGTTTCGGCAATGGCTTCTTCGACGCATTTGGCAATCGTCGCTTCGTCCACAGCGGCGGGTAAATATTCCTCAAGAATTTTCAGTTCGGAGGCTTCTTTGTCGGCTAATTCCTGGCGTCCGGCGTTGGTGAATTGTTCGATGCTGTCGCGGCGTTGCTTGACGAGGCTCTGCAAAATCTTCATCGCTTCGGCGTCGTCCAGCGGAGCCATTTTCTCAATTTCTTTATTCTTCAGCGCCGTCTTGGCCATTCGCAAAACTGACAACCGCTCAGCGTCTTTGGCCTTCATGGCAGTTGTAATGTCCTGATTAAATCTTTCAATGGGAGTCATATTTTTCCTTTATTATCGCTTTAACGCAAAGGGTCAAGGAGGCAAGGGATCAAAGAAACATAAGTAGAAACCATTGATTCTTTGCCCCTTCGTACTTTTGCGTTAAAAATATTAACCAACAAGTTCAAAGTTCAAAATTCGCGTCACGGGATCAGCTTCCACAAGTGTTAGTGAAAGATTTTCTCCAAGTGAAACTTCATGTTCGTTAAGTCGCATCGCGGTGCCGTCCGGCAAAAGCTGCGCTTCCTTTTCATCCCCGAAAACATTGAGTGGAAGCTTGGTGCGAATCGGAGGATCGGCAATTTGGACGATGACAGAATCTTCGCGTAAACCAATGACCAGCGCAGAAAATTTCTCGCCCAGATGTTCCTGCATCAACCGCGCTTCGGCAAAATCTACAATCGCAGTTTCAAGTTGGCGACTGCGCGTTTCTGCTTCATTCATCACTTGAGGCAAGTTTCGCAGCGCCTCCAGCAACTGCGGTGAAGGTTGATTTCCGTTTGATATTTCAACGAGTAAATCCAGGACATAACGATCCGCCAAACGACGCAGCGGCGCGGTCACATGCGCGTATGTCGAAGCAATCGCAGCGTGGGACGAATGCTTCGGAACCTTTCCCTGAAACATCAAATATCGCGCTCCTCCGTTGACCCGCGCTGCCTGTTGCAGCATCACGGAATGAACGGGATTGTGCGGGTTCAGACTCCGTACAAATTCATCATAGCGCATTCCTTTTGGCCAGTTGACGTGCAAAGCCTGCGCCGCGAGTTTCAGCATTCGCAATCGATCTTCGCGGGGAGGATCAAGTGTCCGCAGTAAACCGACTTCGTAAGAAATCATGACCTGCGATGCGCTGATGCCGGTCATCAAAGAAATCTGCGCATTCCAATCTTCGACTTCGGTGGATTCTTCGAAGGCGAGGCGATAGCCATACAAAGCGGTTGCCCAACGTTGCACCTGTTGCGCGGGAATTCGCAAGCTAATGCCGTGACGTTCGATTTCCAATTGTTGGCGTTTACGTCCAATTTCTTCCAGCAAAGTTAATGACAGCGACCATTCCTGATTCGACAGATGGCCACTTCCAGCAATAATACGTTCTGCATCTAAATGTCTGCCGACATCCGGATAGGACAGCTTCGCGCGACTCATGACCAGAGCGCGCGTAATCCCAACTGAAATGACTTCGGCGTGTGCATCGAGTTCAAAATCAAAAACGATCGCGGGGCGAATCTGTTGTGGTAACAAGCTGGCCGCGCCTTCGCTAATCGCATTGGGATAGAGCGGAGTTCTCAGATCGGGGCTGTAATACGTGGTGCCGCGTCGCCAGGCTTCCTGTTCTAAATTACTGTCGCGATCAACCCAAAATCCGACGTCTGCGATGGCGTAGCGAACGTGATAACCGGATGGCAAACGCGCTGCCCAATACGCCTGATCTAAATCAAGACTGGTTGGCGGATCAATCGTCACGAAAGGCACTTCCTGCAAATTCTCCAAATTCGCTCGTGATGGATTACGTTTCGCCAACTGTTGCGATTCTTCTAATAAGGCAGGAGCAAAATCACGCGACAACTGTAAGCTGTCGCGGATATTTTGAAAATCTTGATTAATGCTCATAAGAATTGGTGGTCGGTTTGAATGTGTTAAGGCTTTGCTCTTACGTTAAACTTATAACTGGAAAACCGACCACCGACCACCGTTCACTTACCACCGCTCCATAGTATTACAATTTGATGCCACGGCAAAAATTTGCGTTTTTTCTTTTGCAAAAATGTTATTCGGCGTGTATTTTTAATTTAGTTTCACCTAGTTTTTTAGTTTCCGAGGATGTCCGTAAAAAAATTTGGACAGGATAAAAGCACTGGTTTGGTGAAAGAAACTGGAGACCTCACTCACTTCAAGAAATTTTTCCAGGCCGAAAGTTAACTTAATAAACTATCCCCCTGTAGTTTTATGACAAGTAAACTCATCAGTCTATTTCGTTTTTCACAATTTCCGGTTATTGCGCTTGGATTGATTCTGGCAGGAGTCGGATTATTTTTCTGGGGAACTCCGGGGTTGATGCGATCTTTTGGTAATCAAACCTGGCCGAGCGTCAATGGTCGGATTACTGATTCACGTTGGCATAATAAAATCATCGGTCAAAGCGCCTTACGTCCCACCTCAAAATTCATTCCGAAGATTGAATATTCTTATTCCGTCAACAGTTCTGAATACAAAGGCACGACTGTCAGCCTTGACGCTTTCGAAAGTTTTGACCGGCTGACGGCAAAAACCAAGCTGGAGCAATATGCGACAGGGCGCGAAGTTCAGGTGTTTTACGATCCAGCGAATCCCAACATCAGTTGTCTGGAACTCGAAAAACCTTCGCTGTTTCATGTCGTAGCATTGATCCTGGGCATCGTCGCTTTCTTTTCTGCCTTTACGGTCATGAAACAAGCGGTACGCCCGGACACCATAACGCTCACGGCTTCGCCAAGAACTTACTAATTCCCTGCTGACAATCTTCGGTCATTCGCGCAATCGCATTCACATTGACTGCCGTGTTGATTGCCTGTTCAAAACTTAACGCGTCTATTTGATAAAGCAGCCGCTTGGTCAAAGCCACACCTGAAGCGCTGACCTGCAAGTATTGCGAAGCCATTTTTTCAATCTCTTCTTCAAAATTATTTTCATCGCACACGCTGTTAATGAATCCTGTTTGCAATGCTTCTTCGGCAGGAATTGAACGCCCGCTCGTCAACCATTCAAAGGCAATTTTTTCACTCAAATTTCGACGCGCGATGACGGCGACCATGGCCGGGACAAATCCAATCCGCGTTTCGGTGTAGGCAAATTGCGCTGTTCGTGTGGCGACAACCAGATCGCAGGCCGAAGCAAGGCCGGCTCCGCCTGCCAAAGCTCGTCCATGTACGGCGGCTATCACCGGCTTACTCATTTGGCGAATTTGTAAGAATAGTTCGGCGAGCTGTGAAGCGTCTTCAACATTTTCAAGAATGGATGCCTGCGAGATTTTTTCAAGCTGTGCGAGATCCATTCCCGCACAAAAATCTTTTCCGGCGGCACGCAACACAACAACGCGAATTGAAATGTCGGATTCGGCTTGTGAAAATGCCTCTTTCAATTCCTGAATTAAGACGCTTCCTAACGCGTTCCGTTTTTCAGGACGATTAAGCGTAATAACAGCAATGGCGTTTTCAGAGTGATAAATAATTTGCTGAAATGTATTCATAGCAATCGTGAAGTTATCACGATCATGCATGCAGTAAAAGCCGGGGTTGCGCTTTACACGCAACCCCGACTATTCGGGGAAATGACAACCAAGATGAGGTTAGTCGTCACATTCAAAAAATTATGTGAGATTGAAAAAATCCAAAAATCCTAATTCCGCTCTTGCCTTCGCAAATCCCTTTCGGGCACAGAACGGAAGATACGTTGAAGGTTTCCTGAAGTTATGATGGAGAAATGCCAACTTTGTGGCGTCTCTAATTATTTAGTTGGTTGGAATTTACGCTCGATTCCGTTTATAGTTGTGGTTTGTTTTCGGCATCCCGTTTCAGCCGTTGCGTATCTAACTGGGTACGCCCGCATCCTGCGGGCTTTTGTCTTAGCTACGCCGACTCGCCTACAGGATGCAGGCGCACCAATTTTAATGGCTCAATCAGCATTACAACTCGAACGAATTCTCCAGCGTGACGTGCGCTCTGTCGCGCGTGCCATTACGAATATCGAAAATGAAATTCCGTCTTCGATTGAGTTACTGAAAAAACTTTTTCTGCATACGGGCAAAGGCCTCACCATCGGCATCACAGGCGCGCCGGGTGCAGGCAAATCTTCACTGGTTGACAAGCTGGCTTTGCAATATCGCGCTCTCGAAAAATCTGTGGGAATTATTGCCGTAGACCCTTCCAGTCCTTTTTCCGGCGGCGCGTTGCTGGGTGATCGCATCCGCATGCAAATGCTGGCGAATGATCCCAATGTTTTCATCCGCTCGATGGCTACGCGTGGAAATCTGGGTGGATTATCACGCGCCACTGTTGATGCCGTTGCGGTTTTGGATGCTGCCGGATACGATAGAACTTTGGTCGAAACCGTTGGCGTCGGACAGGACGAAATTGATATTGTAAAGACGGCGGATGTCTGTGTAGTCGTTCTGGTTCCTGGCATGGGTGACAGCATTCAGGCGATTAAAGCCGGAATCATGGAAATCGGCGACATCTTCGTCATCAATAAAGCTGAACGTGACGGCGTCGAGCAGACTGAACGCGAATTAATCGGCATGCTTGAAATGACGATGCGCGAAGATGGCTGGCATCCCCCGATTGTGCGCACAGTCGCCACTGAAAATCGCGGACTTGATAAGCTGGTCGAAGCAATTGAAAATTATCACGATCACTTGCTGGCTCACGCTACAGATAACGTCAAACGGACTGCCATCGCCGAGCATCGCCTGCTTGAAATTCTACGCGAACAACTGCTGCGACGCGCTTTGAAATCACTGGATCAGTCACAGCTCAAAATCTTTGCTGAGGAAATTGCCAGCAAAAAAAATGATCCGTACAGCATCGCTGAACAAATCATCAATTCATCACCAATCAATATGTCCGATTCATCAGCAGACCTGCCCCGCAAAATTAATCATCTTGGCATTGCCGTAAATTCGCTCGACGAAGCCTTAACGTTTTGGCGCGATGGTTTGGGATTGGAACTTCACGACATCGAAGTCGTACAAGAACAAGGCGTGCGCGTCGCGATGTTACCGCTTGGTGAAAGCAACATTGAATTGCTCGAAGCTACCGGAGACGAAACACCGCTTGGTAAGTTCATCGCCAAACGCGGAACAGGTATTCATCACCTTGCTGTTGATGTCAGTAATATCAACGCAACGATTGCAAGACTGAAAGAACGCGGCATTAGATTAATTGATGAGCAGCCTCGCACCGGCGCGGGCGGATCACTCATCGCCTTTATTCATCCATCCAGCACCGGAGGGGTGCTCGTGGAACTGGTACAAAAATAACTTTCCGGCGCATCATCACTCCTGATGAAAAATGCGCCGTTCATTGCATCTCGAAGAGGAGTTCTAATCTTGAAAAAAGCATTCATCATCACTTTACTGGTAGTCTTTGCACTAGCGCTGGATTCGTGCAAATACTTTAACATGGGCGGCATGTCATTCAAGGAAATCACCGCGAAGGACATGACTTCTATCGTGGACGGCTTCCCTGATTACGCCAAACGTCAGTTGGCGCAAAATCAAAAGCAGCGAGAAGAACTTCTCAAAAAAGCCAAAGAAATGTTCTCTATCGCACAGGCAGCGCAGGCTGAAGGTCTAGACAAAACTGACAAATATAAAAAGCAGATGGAGTTCATGACCGACAATGTGCTGGCAGAAGCGGAAGCCAAACAGGCGACCGAAAACGGGACCAAACCATTACCTGAAATTCCTAAACCAGAGCTGGACGCGTACGCTGCGGCACACACTAAGGAGTACGAAGCATTCATTAAATTCCGCGAAGAATTATCCAAGGAAAAGGCCACGCCGGAAGCCATCGAAGGCAACAAAGCTCCGTGGAGCGAATTAAAAATTCGGGCTGATCGCTCGCGCAAAGCCGGGCTCGATAAAACCGATGACTTTAAACTGCAATTGAAGATGCAAACCGCGCAGACCTTAGCGCAAGCTTATTCGGAAAAGGTGACGGAAGCCGCGAAGCCTACCGCCGACGAACTGAAAAAATATTACGAGCAACATCCTGAAGCCGATCCCGACAAAGTGAAGGAAACTGCCGAAGGAATTCTCAAACGTGTCAAAGCCGGGGAAGATTTCGGAGAACTCGCCAAACAAAATTCGGCTGATAGCTCTGCCGCAAAAGGCGGAGAACTCAACTGGTTTGGCAAAGGCAAAATGGTAAAAGAATTTGAAGCCGCCGCCTACGCTTTGCAAAAAGGTCAGATCAGCGAATTAGTCAAAACTCAGTTCGGCTACCACATCATCAAACTCGAAGATCGTGCGACACGCAAACCTGGAAAAGATGATGATGTCGCGCCTGACAGCAAGGACAAGGAACAGGAATTGTTACACGCTCGTCATATCCTGATTACAATGCAACCTTCGACGCAGGCGGAACAACAGCTTTCACAAAAGAAAGTCCAACGTGCGATTGAAGATGCGACCTTAAAATTCCCTGTGACGGCTCCCGCCGATTTCCCGGTCAATATCAAAGCAGCTCCTCCCGGTTCAGAAATGCCTGATCTGCAATTACCAGGAGCTGGTGGCGTCCCAGGTGGAGATCCAGGCGGTGCTCCCGGTAGCGCTCCTCCAAGCGGTGCGGCTCCTGCCCCACCACAAGGCAAACCGGAAACAAAAGCAGCACCGGAAGCAAAGAAATAGGTTTTGGGTGTCAGGTGTCAGATTTACGGAACACCTGACACCTGATTCCTAACATCCAACACCTAACATCCAACATCTATTCACTATGGATCAAGCAAAAATCGGCATCATCGGCGGCAGTGGACTTTATCAAATGGAAGGACTAACCGAAGTCCGCGAAGTCAGTCTCGACACACCTTTTGGCAAACCCTCTGACAATTTCATTCTTGGTAATTTAGAAGGACAACAGGTCGCATTTCTGGCGCGTCACTCGCGTGGACATAAATTGCTGCCAACTGAGCTTCCCTTTCGCGCAAACATCTACGGGATGAAAATGCTCGGTGTCGAGCGCATTATTTCGGCTTCGGCAGTTGGTTCCTTGCAGGAACAATACGTCCCCACCGACATCGTGATCGTAGATCAATTTTTTGATCGAACCCGCGGGACCCGAAAATCTACATTTTTTGGTGAAGGCATGGTCGCTCATATTACGTTTTCGCATCCGGTTTGCGATGTCTTGGGCGATGTCCTGGAAGCCGCCGGAAAAACTGCGACGAGTGGCATTACGATTCATCGTGGCGGCACTTATTGCTGCATGGAAGGTCCGGCATTTTCGACGTTAGCGGAATCGCGGCTTTATCGGCAATGGGGGATGGACGTCATTGGGATGACGAATTTGCAGGAAGCCAAGCTCGCCCGTGAAGCGGAAATTTGTTACTCCACCATGGCGCTGGTCACCGATTACGATTGCTGGCATCCCGATCACGACGCAGTCACAGTGGACATGGTAATCGAATTTCTGAACAAGAATTCTGCTAATGCGCAAAGCCTGATTCGCGAATCGGTAAAATTACTGGCTGATAAAGAAAGAACCTGCAAATGCGGTTCGGCCTTAAAACATGCTGTCCTCACGCAACTCGAAAGCATCACAGAGGAATCAAAGGAAAGGCTGGATGCGATTGTTGGTAAGTATTTTCAGTAATGTTCTGAGTACAAGCTTTAGCCTGTCGAAGTAGCAGGCTAAAGCCTGTACTCAGAACGTAAATTAATTATCACGTTGGAGGTAGTTATGACTCTATCGAAAATTAAATTCGCATTTTTATTAACCATTGCATTTGGGGTCATGAGTTCCCTCATTGGCAATAATTGCAGTGATGGTTTTTGTAAATTGAGTGGTGTGTATGCCGCTCAAATCAGCCGTGGCCCGGTAGCTCCGACGCGTGATGTCACGCTTGAGAAAGAATCTGCGCATCACCTTGACGTGGCGTGGCAATACTTCAAACGCAAGTTGGATAAAAAAGACCCGACGGCTATCTCACGCGCTAACAAAACAATTGCGGATCGCCTGAACGAAGTCATTGATACCAATCCAAATTTCGCCAAACTTGGTGAAGTGTATTATCTGCTCGGCGAAACTTATTACCGTGATCCTGATGCAGATATGAAAAGTAAAGCTGAAGTTTGCTTCAACGAAGTCGTAAAAAATTTCGCGGACAGCAAATTCATCAACGACGCAAAAAAACGGTTGGATGAAATTAACTCCTCTTCTGCCAAAAAATCAGAAGACAAACCAGCAGGAAAGAAGAAAAGCTAATGTCACTTTTGGTTGTCGGCTCTGTCGCCATTGATTCAGTTAAAACTCCTTTTGGATACCGTGAACGCTCACTCGGCGGCGCGGCTACTCACTTCGCTGCTTCAGCTTCTTACTTCACTGACGTTGCAGTCGTCGGCGTCGTGGGTGAAGATTTCACCGCTGACGATATGGCGGTCTTTCACGAGCGCAAGATCAATACGGAAAATCTGCAACAAATTTCCGGCGGGAAAACATTTCGCTGGGTCGGTGAATACGGCTTTGATTTGAATTCCGCGCAAACGATTGATACGCAGTTGAACGTCTTCGGCGACTTCAATCCGCAGCTTTCTGACACCGCGAAAAAATCACCGTATTTGTTCCTCGCCAATATTTTGCCGCAGCTTCAACGTCAGGTACGTGAACAGGTAGATTGCAAATTCGTCGCGATGGATACGATGAATTACTGGATCGAAACCGCGCGTGAAGAATTAATTAAAACCATTGGTGTCGTAGATGCAGTCATCATTAACGATTCCGAAGCGCGCGAATTGGCAGGCGAATCAAATCTCATCAGGGCCGCGAAAAAGATTCTGACCCTGGGGCCGAAATTCCTGATCGTCAAACGCGGAGAATACGGCGCAGCATTGTTTTCCAAAGATGCTTATTTCGCTACCGTAGCTTATCCCTTAGAAAGTGTTTTTGATCCGACGGGCGCGGGCGACAGCTTCGCCGGAGGCTTCATGGGCTACATTGCCAAGCACGATAATTTAGATGACGAAACAATTCGACGCGCAATTATTCACGGCTCAGTGATGGCGAGTTTCAACGTCGAAGAATTCAGTTGTGATCGGCTCCGACGATTAACACATCCCGAAATCGAAGCGCGCGTGGATGGCTTCCGAAAACTTACTCAATTCTAAAAAAGTTCGCAGTTCGCAGTAGGAAGAAGTTCGCAGTCTTGCGATGAACAGTCTTTACTGCGAACCGCGAACTAAATACTGCGAACTTTCCTTATGTTGTTCCATAAATTCCAAGCGCTCGGTAACGACTTCTTAATTGTGCGTGAAGCAGAATTAAAGGCCATCACTAATAATTACAGCGAATTTGCGCAGCGTATCTGTGATCGTCACTTTGGCGCAGGCGCGGACGGGCTGGAAGTTATTCTTACGAAGAACCCTTCGCCTGACGCGGATTTTGCGATTCGATTGTATAACGCCGATGGCGGAGAAACTCCGATTTCGGGAAATGGGACTCGTTGCGTTGGCGCTTATCTCAGCGTCTTCGGTGGCTGGATCAAACCCAAAGTGAAAATTGCGACCGGAGCCGGAACCAGGGCTTTATCATTAATTGAGCGTGAAGGAACCCGTTGCGGATTCAAAATGGAAATGGGAACGCCGCGTTTTTCAAGCTCCGAAATCCCGGTTACTTTAGATCATCCTCTCGAACAGGTCATCAAACAAAAGCTCAATGTTGACGGACACGAAATTGAATTCACAGCGACTTCAATGGGCAATCCGCATTGCTCAATTTTTGTGGATGATTTCGATCAACTGGATTGGCGCAAAATCGGTTCACTGATCGAAACGTATCCGATGTTCCCGGAGCGTACCAATGTTGAATTTGTCCGCATCATCAATCGTAGCGAAATCGAAGTTCGTTTCTGGGAACGCGGTGTCGGCGAAACGTTAGCGTCAGGAACAGGGTCATGCGGCGCGTCACTGGCTTCGATGCTGAACAATTTTGTTGATCGCAAAGTCACGGTGCATACTGCCGCCGGAAAATTGCAAGTCGAATGGCAAGCCGATAACATCGTCACGCAAATCGGCGAAGCCCGCGCGGTGTATTCTGCTGAATGGTTACGATAAGAAGTAAAAAGTGATGAGTAGAAAGTAATGAGTGATGAGTTGAAAGACACTCATTACTTATCACTCATTACTCATTACTTTTTACTTCCTACTTATCACTCATTCCCCTTTTCCCTATGTCAGCCATCGTCGTCATTACTACCACTGAAACTTCTGCTGAGGCCGAGCGTATCGCCGAATATCTGCTTGAGAATCAACTTGCAGCTTGCGTACAAATCCTTCCGCCGATGCTCAGTATTTATCGCTGGCAAGGAAAAATTGAAAAATCCAATGAACATCTTCTGCTCATCAAGACCGCTTCTGAGAAATACTCTGAAATTGAAACGGCGATCCAATCTCAACATTCGTACGAAAATCCTGAAATAATTGCTTTAGCAGTTGAATTCGGAGCCACAAATTATCTATCATGGCTGAGCGAAGCCGTGCATAGCTAAATAACAACCAGCCTCCCCCAACGAGAAATACTTTTGATCTTCCCGCTAGGCACATAACCAAGGGAGTTAGAATGCGTATTTTAATTATTGAAGATGAACAGAAAATGGCTGAAATTCTCAAGCGTGGATTAGAAGAGGAAAACTTTGCCGTTGAAGTTGCCAATGATGGAGACAGCGGATTAGCCATCGGTAAGGAACAAAAATTCGATGTCATCCTGCTTGATGTCACATTGCCGGGAACGGATGGGTTTGATGTTGCCAAAGAATTACGCGCGGCACATATCAAAACTCCGATTCTGATGTTGACAGCGCGGGACTCCACGGAAATGAAAGTCAGAGGCCTTGACAGCGGAGCCGATGATTACATTACCAAGCCATTTGCTTTTGCTGAACTGCTAGCCAGAATTCGTGCGCAGGTACGCCGATCTGAAGACATCACCAAATTGCAGATTGGCGACCTGCTGCTTGATTTGATTCACCGCAAAGTTACACGTGGTGGCGAAGAGGTTCAGCTTACCGGCAAGGAATTCAATTTACTGGAATATTTCATGCAACATCCTGATGAAATATTGTCGCGCGAAACTCTGTCAGAAAAGGTCTGGAACGAAACGTTTGATGCGCTCACAAATGTTATTGACGTTTACATCAATTACCTTCGTAACAAAGTGGATCGCAATCGTGAGACAAAATTAATTCACACCGTTCGCGGCGTGGGTTATATGCTGAAAACTCCTTAACCATTGGATCGAATTCAGATGTTAGGTGATAATCAGGTTGTCCGTATGCAACCAATTATCAACTGACCAGATGCGCCTTAAATTCACACTATACTATCTCGCCTTATTGACCGCTGTGCTGATTTTCTTTGGCGTCGCTATCTACGCGTATATTGCGCGTGGACTCGTCAACATCATTGACACTTCACTGGCAGCAAGTTCTCGTGGGATTGAATCGCGTCTTCAACTTGGAGAAATACCAGACCTCCTTGGCGAAGAAGAAATGATGATTGCTCCATTGATGTTTCAAATCATCAATGAATCCGGCGACACTATTGATGAACAGTACATGATGAAGTCTTATCGCCTATCGGTAAACCTCCCCGAACTTCAACAGCTTCAGGCGAATAAATTACATTTCAGCACCATCCAATTAACCTCCGGCGAACAGCTTCGGATTGCTACCCTCCGCACTACGGATAAGAACAATCAACCCATGTTTGTGCGAGCCGGGCAATCACTCCGCCCCTTACAAAGAGCGCGACGACAATTATTACTGCTGCTGGCGCTCGCCGGGCCAGCCGCCCTTTTGATGGGCAGTTACGGAGGCTTATTACTGGCCAATCAGGCACTTCGTCCGGTAGACCGTCTGACCCGCGCCGCGAAAGAAATTGAAGCGGGAGATTTATCCAGACGCGTTCACGTCCCTGCCAAAATGGATGAGCTGGGACGGCTCGCCATTACTTTCAATCAAATGATTTCGCGCCTGCAAGCAGCGTTTGAGCGGCAACGACAATTTACGGCGGACGCTTCGCATGAGCTGCGGACACCACTGGCAGTAATGCGCGGTGACATTGAGATCGCGCTACGGCGTGAACGGAAAACTGACGAATATCAGGAAGTACTCGCCTCAAATCTGGAAGAAATTATTCGCCTCTCACGCTTAGTGGAAGATCTATTGATGCTGGCGCGGGCTGACGCCGGCCCGGCTGACATAAATTTTGAGCCGATGAATATTGGCGATCTATGCTCTCAAGTCATTGATTATCTGGGTCCGTTAGCAGAAGTAAAAAATCAATCTCTCGCCTACCAGACCGATTCAAGAAATGAATTAATGATCAAAGGCGATGCGCAGCGGCTGAAACAAATGTTGCTGAATTTATTGGATAACGCCATCAAGTATACGCCTGTCGGCGGACGCATCACTTTGACTTTGATGAAAGAAAACAAGAATGCAGTGATTATGATTTCCGATACCGGACGTGGGATTCCCGCCGAAGATATTCCGCATATTTTCGAACGATTCTTTCGTCATTCGCGCAGCACCAGCGATAAAACCGTCCAGGGTTCCGGCCTTGGATTATCCATCGTCAAATGGATTGTCGAATCACATCAGGGAACCATTACCGCCGAAAACAATCCTGGCGGCGGCACAAAGTTCACAGTTCATTTGCCGCTAAAATAATGCATGGAGTACAAGCTTCAGCTTGGCTTTACTTCTCGCCACTGTAAAACCAAACTAAAGTTTGTGCTCCATGCTATTTCTTTCCTGTAATTAATCTGGCTCCGCGCTGATAGGTAAAATATGACCACGCCCAATTAAAGAGCGCCGCGATCCGATTGCGAAATCCGATTAGAAAAATCAGATGGATAAACAGCCAAGCCGCCCACGCGATAAATCCACTCAGATGAATTTTTCCTATCTCCGCAATTGCCGCGTGGCGGCCAATCGTAGCCATACTTCCTTTATCAATATATCGGAACAATTCATAAGGCTCACCCTTCATTGCATGCAAAATATTTTCGGCGGCACTGCGCCCCATCTGCATCGCTACCGGGCTGACACCCGGCAAAGGATTCCCGGTCTGATGCGTAAAACTGGTCGTATCACCAATCGCAAAAACATTTTTATAATTAGGTAAAGTCAAATCAGGTTCGAGGATCAATCGCCCGATCCGATCACGCGGAGTGTTGATTTTATTGGCTAACGTTGAAGCCTGAATCCCTGCCCCCCAAATAATTGTCGCAGCATTAATTGTTTCGCCATCCAGATAAACGCGGGCTTCTTCAATATTTTTGACTAATGCATTCACCCGCACCTGTACTCCAAGCTGAGTTAATTGCTGCTCCGCGCTGGCGCTGAGGTCTTCTGCAAAACTTGGCAAAACGCGCGGGCCACCTTCCAGCAAAATGACTTTAGCGTCAGACGGGTTAATATGGCGAAAATCCCGCGTTAAGGCATATCGCGCCAGCTCGGAAATCGCGCCTGCGAGTTCAACTCCGGTTGGGCCTCCACCGACTACCACAAAAGTCATCAGTTCCTGACGCCGTACCGGATCATCTTCTTTTTCGGCGAGTTCAAAAGAAAGCAAAACACGTCGCCGAATTTCCAAAGCATCTTCAAGGCTTTTCATTCCCGGAGCGAATTTTTCCCAATCGTCATTCCCGAAATAACTCGTCCGTCCACCCGTCGCAATAATCAAAAAATCGTAGCTCAACCGGCCATCTTTTAATTCAACGATTTGTTGATTGAGATCAATGTTAATGGCCTCATCAAGTAAAACCGTGACATTTTTTTGCTTTCTGAGAATTGATCGAATTGGCGCGGCAATATCTGCGGCAGAGAGTCCGGCGATGGCTACCTGATACAGTAATGGTTGGAAAAGATGGTGATTCGCACGATCCAAAAGCGTAATGCGAACTGATGCGGATTTAAGGGCACGAGCTGCGGCCAGCCCTCCAAAACCTCCACCAATGATTACGACATGCGGTATTTGATTCATCATAAAAGTCCTTACTAAAATCCTACGATAAACACGTCACGATTTGTTCTCAGGACTTTGGTTTTTGTAGGGCAAACTTTCCAGTTTGCCTTGTTCGTTTCTGTAAGATTAAGAAATACCAGGTATTTTTAAGCGAGCTTTCGTGTCAATTTTCAATTACGCAAGAAGCAAACTGGAAAGTTTGCCCTACAAAAATATTCGCTTAAAATTGGCAGTTGTCATCTCGGCAATTTCTTCAAAACTCACATTCTGCAAAGCCGCGAGCTGCGTCGCAGTTTCTTTCACGAACGCAGGTTCATTACGCTTTCCGCGATACGGCACAGGCGCGAGATACGGGCAATCCGTTTCGATTAATAACCGATCCTTTGGAACCGAAGCCGCTACCGCCCGCAAAGAATCAGCATTTTTAAAGGTGATAACTCCTGAAAAAGAAATTGTGAAACCCATCGCCAATGCCGCATCTGCAAGTGCTTGCGTACCTGTGAAGCAATGAATAATCCCTCCACGTTTTTTAAGATCGTGCTGAAAATAGGCATCGCGCAAAATCTCAATCGTATCCTCTTCCGCATCACGCGTATGAATAATCACCGGCAAATTCACCTGCAACGCGAGTTCTAATTGACGCCGAAAAACCTGTTGCTGCACTTCGCGCGGACTGTGATCGTAGTAATAATCCAAGCCAATTTCGCCCCATCCAATCACCTTCGGATGCATTGCCAGAGCCAGGAATTTTTGTTCGAGAGCCTCATCGTATAAACTGGCTTCGTGCGGATGAAGGCCGATGGCAGCGTAAATAAAATCGTGTTTTTCAGCCAGAGCGATGCCAACCTCTAGAGAACCTTTGGCGACATCGCTTCCGGCAATTTCGAGAAATAATTCAACTCCGGCAGCTTGCGCGCGAGCAATCACTGCGTCGCGATCTTCATCAAAAGCAGTCGTATCTAAATGAGCGTGTGAATCTATCAACATATCTATGACAATTTCCTGAAACTTTGAGAGCAAAATAAAGTGTCAATGTACACGAAGCAATGTGAATCAAGAAGAATTTATCCACTAAGGACACGAAGGAACACGAAGAAATGCATCACGAATAGTGGAAAATTTCTGTATTTTTTGGTCATTAGAAGCAAGTGTTTCTTCGTGTCCCTTCGTGTCCTTAGTGGATAAATTCTTAATCGTTATCATTATGCGAATTGCCGCTTCAACTTACCTCAATTCTGCGCCGCTGATTTATAGTTTCACGTCCGGCATGCAGCGCAATCGCGCCATTTTTATTGGCGATGCGGCTCCGGCGCGTTGTGCGCAGATGCTCGCTAACGGGCAATGCGAAATCGCGTTGATTCCGGTCATTGAATACTTGCGGATTCCCAACCTCCGCATCATTCCCAACGTGGCCGTAGCCTCTAAAAATCGGATCGAAAGCGTCATCCTCGCTTCCAAATGTGAGCCGAATAAAATTTCTAAAATTGCCTTGGATAGCTCTTCGCGCACTTCGCAAACCTTAGTCAAAATTCTGATGGCAAACCGCTTTCATCATCAGCCGAATTACTGCGAGCGCCTTCCCGATCCGGCTACCGGCTGCGCGAATATGTTCGATGGAACCGATGCCGCGCTCGTGATTGGTGATCCGGCATTTCACTTGAAAGCCAATGCGGAACGACTTCATTTGAAAATTTATGATTTAGCCGAAGAGTGGAAAGCATTAACGGATTTGCCATTCGTCTTTGCCGTCTGGGTTGTGCGCGAAGATGCATTGAGTGACTATCATCGTTTCAAATTAGACTTCGAAATGGCAAAACGCGAAGGCTTGGAACGTGCGCACGAGATCGCTGAGCAGTACTCTTCCATTCTGCATAAACCTGCTGCCGATTTATTTGTTTATCTTACGGAAAATGTGAACTACGAACTGGATGGAGAAAATTTAGCCGGACTCCGCGAATATTACCGACAAGCTTTTGAACTGGGATTCGTTGAGCAGCAGAAAGAATTATTGTTCGTAACTTAAATGCAGAAGCCCGCACGCAGTAAGGGCGCCAGTACTC